>NZ_JBHYVC010000085.1:0-26717 GCF_042749965.1 Streptomyces sp. NPDC059454
TCCTCCAGCGACCCCGGCCGGCTCTTCCTGCCGACCATCATGGACCCGGTCTACGGCTACCAGGTCACCAACGTCGAGGCGTCCATGGCCTCCCCGTCCTCGCTGCTGCACTGGACCCGCCGGATGATCGAGATCCGCAAGCAGAACCCGGCGTTCGGCCTCGGCTCCTACACCGAGCTGCCCTCCTCCAACCCGGCCGTCCTCGCCTTCCTGCGCGAGCACGAGGACGACCTGGTGCTCTGCGTGCACAACTTCTCACGCTTCGCCCAGCCCACCGAGCTCGACCTCAGCGCCTTCGGGGGACGCCATCCGGTCGAGCTGTTCGGCGGGGTGCGCTTCCCGGCCATCGGCGAACTGCCGTACCTGCTGACCCTCGGGGGCCACGGCTTCTACTGGTTCCGGCTCACCCGCGTCGCATCCCGCATCGGCCGACGACTGTGAGCGTGTGCCGGGGAGAGGAGGCGTCACCATGACGAAGACCGCTTTCCTGCGGCCGCGAAGCGCGCCCGCCGAGTCCATGGAGTCGCTCACCGGGCTGCTGCGCGAGTGGCTGCCGCTGCAGCGCTGGTTCGCCGGCAAGGACCGGCCCGTCACCGACCTCGGTGTGCTGTCGATGACGGAGCTGTTCCCGGGCTGTCTGCACATGCTGGTGCACGCCGGTCACGGAGGCGTGCCCGCTCCCGGCGGCACTCCCCCGGCCGGTGACTGCTACCAGCTCCTCCTCGGCGTACGGGAGCACCCCTCGCCGCGGCTCGGCAGGGCACTCATCGGCAGGGTGCCGGACGGCCGGCTGGCCGGACTGACGGTCTACGACGCCCTCCACGACCCGCGCGCCGCCCAACTGCTCCTGGAGCGGCTGCGCCACCCCGGCACGGCGGGTCCGCTGCGTTTCGAGTGCGACGGGTCCCAGCAGGTGCCCGCCGGACTGGTGCCGCGCCTGATGACCGCCGAGCAGTCCAACTCCTCGCTGGTGTACGGCGACGAGTACATCCTGAAGGTGTTCCGGCGCATCCAGCCCGGTGTCAACCCGGATCTGGAGGTGCCGGGTGCGCTGGCCGGGCAGGGCTGCCACCGGGTGCCCGCACCGGTGGCCTGGCTGCGCACCACGCATCCGTTCAAGGCGACGCTCGGCGTGCTCCAGCCCTATCTGCGCAACGCCTCCGACGGCTGGGCACTGGCCCTCGACGCGCTCGCCGCCGGTGACGACTTCACCGCGCAGTCGCACGCGCTGGGCCGGGCCACGGCGGACGTCCATCTGGCGCTGTCCTCGGCGTTCCCCATCGGCGCGCCGGGCGAGAACGGGCGGACGGCGGCGGCGATGACCGAGCGGCTGACCGCCGCGGCGCACGCCGTCCCCGCGCTCCAGCCGTTCGTGCCGGGGCTGCGGGCCGCCTTCGCCGCCCTGACCACCTGCGACGCCGGGCCGCCCGCCCAGCGCATCCACGGCGACCTGCACCTGGGGCAGGTGCTGCGGGCGGGACGCGAGTGGTTCGTCATCGACTTCGAGGGCGAGCCGTCCCGGCCGCTCTCCGAACGGCGCAGCGCCCACTCCCCCGTGCGGGACATCGCCGGGATGCTGCGCTCCTTCGACTACGCCGCCCGCCAGCGCCGCCCCTGGCGCCCGGAGTGGGCGCGCCGCTGCCGTGAGGCCTACTGCGCGGGCTACGCCACCCGCGCGGGCTGGGACCCGCGCAAGAAGCACGGCCTGCTCCGCGCCTACGAGACGGACCGGGCCGTGTACGAGGTGCTGTACGAGGCCCGGCACCGACCCGACTGGCTGCCCGTACCCATGGCGGCGATCGAGCGCCTCGCCGTGAGAGGAGACTGAAGCCGTGGCCCTGCGTGACACCCCGCTTCCCGAGTCGGCCGGGTCCGTCCCGTCCGCCCCCGTACCCGCCCCCGCGGCCCCGGGGGCCGCACCCGCCCTCGACCCGACCGACCGTGGGCGTCTGCTGGCGGGCGCCCACCACGATCCGCACGCCCTGCTCGGCGCCCATCCGGTGCCCGGCGGGATCGCCTTCCGGGCACTGCGTCCCTTCGCCCGCGAGGTGGGCGTGATCGTCGACGGCGCGCGCACCCCGCTCGTCTCCGAGGGCGACGGCCTCTTCTCCGGCGTACTGCCGCTGGACGCGGTCCCCGCGTACACGCTGACAGTGGCCTACGGCGACGACGAGGCCGTCGAGACGCACGATCCGTACCGGTTCCTGCCCGCGCTCGGCGAGTTCGACCTGCATCTGATCGGCGAGGGCCGGCACGAGGAGCTGTGGACGGCGCTCGGCGCGCACCCCATGACCCATCAGGGCGTCACCGGCACCCGCTTCACGGTGTGGGCGCCGAACGCGCAGGGCGTGCGGGTCGCCGCCGACTTCACCCACTGGGACGGCACGGCGTTCCCGATGCGCTCGCTCGGCTCGTCCGGGGTGTGGGAGCTGTTCCTGCCCGGTGTCGGCGAGGGCACCTGCTACAAGTTCGAGATCCACTCCCGCTACGGCCACCGGTTCCTCAAGGCCGACCCGATGGCACGGCGCACGGAGGCGCCGCCGAACACGGCGTCCGTCGTGACGGCCTCGCACTACGAGTGGGGCGACGCCGAGTGGTTCGCGCGGCGGACGGCGGTGCCCGTGCACGAGGCGCCGTTCTCGGTGTACGAGGTGCACCTGCCGTCCTGGCGGCCGGGTCTGACGTACCGCGAGCTCGCCGAGGCGCTGCCCGCGTACGTCAAGGACCTCGGCTTCACCCACGTCGAGCTGATGCCGGTCGCCGAGCACCCCTTCGGACCGTCCTGGGGCTACCAGGTCACCGGGTTCTACGCGCCCACGGCCCGCCTCGGCACCCCGGACGACTTCAAGTACCTGATCGACGCGCTGCACCGGGCCGGCATCGGCGTGATCATGGACTGGGTGCCTGCGCACTTCCCGAAGGACGACTGGGCGCTGGCCCGGTTCGACGGGGACCCGCTGTACGAGCCCGGGGACTCCCGGCGCGCGGAGCACCCCGACTGGGGGACGTACACCTTCGACTTCGCCCGCACCGAGGTGCGCAACTTCCTGGTCGCGAACGCCGTGTACTGGTGCCAGGAGTTCCACATCGACGGACTGCGGGTGGACGCGGTGGCCTCCATGCTCTACCTGGACTACTCGCGCGAGGACGGCGGGTGGGAGCCGAACGCGTACGGCGGCCGGGAGGACCTGGCGGCGATGGCGTTCCTGCAGGAGATGAACGCGACCGTGTACCGGCGCTGCCCCGGGGTGGTGACGATCGCGGAGGAGTCCACCGCGTGGGGCGGGGTGACCCGGCCCACCGACACCGGCGGCCTCGGGTTCGGCTTCAAGTGGAACATGGGCTGGATGCACGACTCGCTGGAGTACGTCTCCCACGAGCCGGTGCACCGCACGTACCACCACCACGAGATGACGTTCGCGATGGTGTACGCCTACAGCGAGAACTACGTGCTGCCGATCTCCCACGACGAGGTGGTGCACGGCAAGCAGGCGCTGGTGTCGAAGATGCCGGGCGACTGGTGGCAGCGGCGCGCCAACGTGCGTGCCTATCTCGGTTTCATGTGGGCCCACCCCGGCAAGCAGCTGCTGTTCATGGGACAGGAGTTCGCGCAGGGTGCCGAGTGGTCCGAGAAGCAGGGCCCCGAGTGGTGGCTGCTCGACGACGGGTACCACTCCGCGGGCGACCACCGCGGAGTGCGGGACCTGGTGCGCGATCTCAACGCCCGCTACCGGGCGACCCCGGCGCTGTGGCAGCGCGACACCGACCCGTCCGGCTTCCGGTGGGTGTCGGTCGACGCGGCCGACGACAACGTCTTCGCGTTCCTGCGGTACGACGCCGAGGGCCGGCCGCTGCTCGCGGTGTCGAACTTCTCCCCCGTGGTCCGCCGCGACCACCCGCTCGCCGTCGGCGACGACGTGATCGCCTGGCAGGAGGTCCTCAACACCGACGCCGCGCACTACGGCGGCGGGGACGTCGTGAACCCGGACCCGGTCAAACCCGAGGACGGCACCGTCCGGCTCGTCCTTCCCCCGCTCGCGACGGTGTGGCTGACGCCTGTCGCCCTGTGAGGATCCGGCGACGCCGCCAGGTGTCCGACGCTCCGACCGGGGCATTCGGGGTCGTACGGCCGAGGGCTTCTCGGCTTCGTCACGGCAGGACACAGAAGGGCGGCACCAAGTGCGCACCGTCGGAGTGGAGGAGGAGCTCCTCCTGGTCGATCCGGAGAGCGGCGAACCGCGGGCGATGTCCGCGGCGGTACTCGCCCGGGCCGCCCGGGACGACGCGGAACAGGACGTCTTCGAGAAGGAACTGCACGAGCAGATGCTGGAGTTCGCCACGCATCCGCAGTCCTCGATGGAAAGCCTGCACGCGGAGATCGTCCGCTGCCGTGAGGAGGCCGCCAAGCACGCCGGCGAGATCGGCTGCGCCGTCGCCGCCCTCGCCACCTCGCCGCTTCCGGTGAGCCCGTCCATCGGCGTCAACCGGCGGTACCAGTGGATGGAGGAGCAGTACGGCATCGCCACCCGGGAACAGCTCGTCATGGGCTGCCACGTCCATGTGTCCGTCGAGTCCGACGAGGAGGGTGTCGGGGTCGTGGACCGGCTGCGACCCTGGCTGACGGTGCTGGCGGCGCTGAGCGCGAACTCGCCGTTCTGGCAGGGCAAGGAGACGGGGTACAGCAGCTACCGCAGCCGGGTCTGGCAGCGGTGGCCGTCCGCCGGTCCGACCGAGCCGTTCGGCTCGGCCGAGCGCTACCACCGGCGGGTCGCCGACATGGTGGCCACCGGCGTCATCCTCGACGAGAAGATGGTGTACTTCGACGCCCGGCTGTCCCAGCAGTACCCGACGGTGGAGATCCGCGTCTCCGACGTCTGTCTGCACGCGGAGACGGCAGGGCTGATCGCCACCCTCGCCCGCGCGCTGGTGGAGACCGCGGCACGCGAGTGGCGGGCCGGCCGGGAGCCGGTGGACCCCGGCGTCAGCCTGCTCCGGCTGGCCGCCTGGCAGGCGGCCCGGTCGGGGCTGACGGGCGAGCTGCTCCACCCGGAGACCATGCGCCGCATGCCGGCCGAGACGGTCGTGCGCAGCCTCCTCGACCACGCCGCCGAGGCCCTGGAGGCCACCGGCGACCTGGAGCGAGCCCGCGAGGGCTGCGCACGGCTGCTGCGCGACGGCAACGGGGCGCAGGTGCAGCGCGCCCTGCTGGAAAGCACGGGGAGCCTGCGGGACGTCGTCACGGAGTGCGTACGGCACACCCAGGGGGCGGGGCGTACGGGGGCCGCTCCTCGCGGGTAGGGGGCGTCAGAGGATGAGGATGATGGCGTAGGCCAGGAAGAACGCCGCGATCAGCACCACGAGGGCGAGGATCGCGGTCAACGGCCCCTTGGCCCAGCCCTTGGTCGGGTTGTGCGTCTCCCGGGGGCCCGCCTCGGGCATGCTGCTCTCCGCGGGCGGGGTCTCACCCGGGGGTACGCCGCCGCCCGGTTCGAGGCCGGTGCTGCGTTCCGGTTCGGGATCTGGATTGACGTAACTCATGCCGTCCGGGTCCCCCGAAAGCACCGAGATCATCAGTGCGGACACACTTGTCGCGATCCCGGCGCGGGGGCGCTCCGGCTCGGCTACATTCAGGCACCGCCGATGACGGTGCTCATCGGCCGAGTCACACCCCGTACACGTCAGGAGCAGTGCATGCGCGACCTCGCTCTCGCTCCCCCGTCCGCCTCGCCCCTGACCTGCGGCCTCGCCGACAGCCTCTTCGAGACGGCGGCCGAGAGCCCCGGTCTGCCGCTGCTCGCCCACCGCTCCCACCCGGCCTCCGCCACCTGGGAGCGGATCACCGCCGTCGAGTTCCGCGACGAGGTCGTCGCCGTGGCCAAGGGCCTGGTGGCCTCCGGGATCTCGCCCGGCATGCGGGTGGCGATCATGGCGCGCACCCGTTACGAGTGGACCCTCCTGGGCCACGCCCTGTGGACGGTGGGCGCCGAGGTCGTCCCCGTCTATCCGACCTCCTCGCGCGAGCAGGTGGAGTGGATCCTGAGGGACTCCGGCTGTGTGGCCGTGCTGGTGGAGGACGAGCAGGGCGTGATGACCGTCGGGTCCGTGTGCGCCGCGCTGCCGCGGCTGCGGCACGTCTGGCAGCTGGACGCGGGCGCGCTGGACCAGCTGGTGGCGCGCGGCGAGTTCATCCCGGCGGCCACGGTCGACTCGATGCGCCGCATCGTCCTGCCGGACTCCACGGCCGTCGTCGCCTATACCTCCGGCACGTCCGGCCACGCCATGGGCTGCGCGCTGAGCCACCGCGGCCTGGCCTTCATGAGCGACACCCTGCTGGCGGGCTGGGGCCACGTCGCGGCGCCCCCCGGTGAACAGGCCGCCGTCCTCGCCTTCCTGCCCTTCTCCCACGTCTACGGTCTGATGATCCAGCTGCTGTGCGTGCGCGGCGGGCTGCTGATGGGACACGAACCCGACATCAGCGACGAGTCCCTGTCCTCGGCGATGCGCACCTTCCGGCCCACCTATCTGTACGCCGTCCCGTCGCTGCTGGAGAAGATCTACAAGAACTTCCTGCGCGCGGCACAGCGGTCGGGCCGCGGCGCCCTGTTCGAGCGGGCGGCCGGCACGGCACGGGACTTCGCCGCCGCGCTGGAGCGGGAGCGGCTGGGACGCGGTGCGGGGCCGGGCTTCGACCTGCGGCTGCAGCACGCCCTGTACGAGCGCACGGTCTACCGCAGACTCCGGGCCGCGCTGGGCGGCCGGGTGCTGCGGGCCACCTCCGGGGGTTCGACGCTCAACCGCGACCTGTCCCTCTTCTACGAGGGAATCGGCATCTACGTCCACGACGGCTACGGGCTCACCGAGACCAGCGGCGGGGTGACGATGCAGCCGTTCGGGCGGGAGAAGTCCGGGACCGTCGGGCAGGCGCTGCCGGGCACCGGGATCCAGGTGGCCGACGACGGGGAGATCCTGGTGCGCGGGCCGTCGGTGTTCCAGGGGTACGTGGGTGACGAGGCCGCCACCCGGGCCGTGCTGCGCGGCGGCTGGCTGGCCACGGGCGATCTGGGCCGGCTGGACGCCGAGGGCTACCTCACGATCACCGGCCGCAAGAAGGACATCATCATCACGAGCAGCGGCAAGAGCGTGGCGCCGACGGCCCTGGAGCAGCGGCTGCGGATGCACCCGCTGGTCCATCAGGCCGTCGTCGTGGGCGACAACCGGCCGTGTGTGGGCGCCCTGATCACCCTGGACCCGGAGTTCCTCAACGACTGGCGGGCGGCGCTGTCCCCGCCGGGCGACGCGCCGGCCCGGGAGGCGCGGGAGGAGAACGCGCTGCGGGAGGAGATCGCGCGGGCGGTCGCCGCGGCCAACAGCAGCGTGTCGCGCCCGGAGTCGATCCGGGTGTTCCGGGTACTGCCCGAGCCGTTCGACGTGGCCAACGGGCTGCTGACGCCGTCGATGAAGCTGCGCCGGGACGAGATCGTGCGGCGCTACGCGCTGGAGATCGACGCGATGTACCAGTCGCGGACGCGTCCGGGACGGACGCCGGCCGTGGACGAGTCGTCCGGCTGGGACGACTCGGACAACGTCTTCCGCTGACCGCCCGGGGAGGCGGGAGCCGCTGCCGGTCGGTGACGGGTTTGTCACCGGCCGGGCACGGGCATGCGGGCGCGTAGGCTCCGCCCGCGCGGGAACCCACAGTTCGAGGGGGCACAGAAGTGAGACCGACCGCCCCGCGACAACGGGGCCTGGAAGGCGAGATGGCACGCGAGCCGCGTAGGGACAGGACACTGGCTGCCGAGGACATCACGAGCCGCATCGCCAGCTTCCCGGGGGAGCTGCACGATGTGACGGACGCACGCCTGGTCGCGGAGGAGTTCCTCCTCGATCTGGCCCGTGTGTCGGCGCCGTCGGCTCCCGAGCACTGGGACGACATCCTCCTGGTGGTCACGGAGCTGGCCGCCAACGCGGTCCAGTACGCGCCGGGCCCGTTCCAGCTGCGTCTGCGCAGAACGTTCGACGGGGTGCACGTGGTGATGCACGACACCAGCACCACCGAGCCGGCCCCGCGACCCTTCCACCCCCACCGCGGCGGCGGCGGCATCGGCTGGCATCTGATCCACACGCTGTGCGATCAGGTCAGCGTCGTCGGCAACGACCACGGCAAGGACATCCACGTCTTCCTGCCCTGGTGAACCTACGGCGGCGCGTCGCGCAGCGGGACGAGCACGCTGATGGTCTTGCCGCCGCCGGGGCGCCTGCGGACCTCGATGTCCCGTGCCAGCCGGATCACCAGGGGCCAGCCGTAACCGCTGGCGCGGTGCACGTCCGGCAGGGCGCCGGTTCCGCCGGCGGCCTCGGGGACGACGTCGCTGTGGTCGTGGACGGCGATCCGCACGCCCTCCCCCGTCGTCCGCGCGTCGAAGCCGGCCAGTCCGGCGCCGTGCCGGATGGCGTTGGTGACCAGCTCCGACACGACGAGCGAGAGGTCGATCATGTCCTGGTGGTGCGGAGTGCGGCCCTGGGAGTCCCAGTGGGCGCGCACCGTCGCCTCGGCGTGCGCCCGCGCGTCGGCGGCACTGCCCACTCCCGTGCCGTCGGTCGGACGCGCCTGTCGTGCGGTGGTCACCCGGTGGGGCTCTCGTGCGGCGGCAGCCGGTGGTAATAGTCACCGACCACGGTCAGATAGGCGGGGTCCATGGTCTCGCTGTCGGTCCGGAACCGGGGCGCCGCCTTCACCTCGGCCCTGGTGCAGGACACCGTCAGCCTCCGCTCCCCCGCGTCGACTGCCGCGACGACGCCGACCGGCACCAGAAGGCTGCGGCCGAACACCCACACCCCGGTGTCGACGACGAGGTGCCGCATGCCGTGGTGGTCGGCCTGCCGGTCCACATGACCGATGGTGCCGTCGCTCGCGACGACGGTGTAGCCCGTGAGGTCCTGCTCCTGGACGTGGTCCAGGTCCGGCGCGTATGACCAGATGCTGTCGATGGGCACTGCTCCTTGCCTCCCCGGTGACGGCGGATCCCCTGGACGACGACGCCCAGCTCCACAGCAGCAAATACCCGGCAGGCGCGCGCGCATTCGAAGGGCGCGGACCAAAACCGCCGCGCCGGTGGTCCGCAGCTCCGCGCCCGGTGAAATTCGGCCGAGTACCCGTCGTGGGCCGGTGCATGCACGCGGGGCGGGACTTTTTCCGGGGGGCGGCACGCTTTGTTCTGCGCCCGCGAACTGGGTTAGCCTTCGGCGTATTTTCTTATCGCGCACATCCGTGAACTGCGGAAACGCGCACTGACTCTGCCGGAACGAGGGTGCGCATGACCAGCAAGAGCACCGAGGGGACCGAGGCGTCGCCGGGGGACCAGGAGCTGAGGCGGCTCCTGGCGGGGCTGACGGCCGTACGGGACGGGGACTTCGGCACCCGGCTTCCGGACGACGCGGACGGCCTCATGGGGGACATCGGCAAGGTCTTCAACGGGATGGTGGACCAGTTGTCGGTGTTCACCTCAGAGGTGACCCGGGTGGCCCGCGAGGTCGGCACCGAGGGGGCCCTGGGCGGCCAGGCGCAGGTGCCGGGGGTCTCGGGCACCTGGGCCGACCTGACGGACTCGGTGAACGCGATGGCGGGCAACCTCACCGCGCAGGTCCGCTCCATCGCCCAGGTGACGACGGCGGTCGCCGAGGGCGACCTGTCGCAGAAGATCACCGTGGACGCCCGCGGCGAGATCCTCGAACTCAAGAACACCATCAACACGATGGTCGACCAGCTCTCCGCCTTCGCCGACGAGGTCACCCGCGTCGCCCGCGAGGTCGGCACCGAGGGACGCCTCGGCGGCCAGGCGCAGGTGCGTGGTGTCTCCGGCACCTGGAAGGACCTCACCGACAACGTCAACGTGATGGCGTCCAACCTGACCGGTCAGGTCCGCTCCATCGCCCAGGTGGCCTCCGCGGTGGGCCGGGGCGATCTGTCGCAGCGGATCAGGGTCGAGGCGGCCGGCGAGGTCGCGGCGCTGGCCGAGGTCATCAACACCATGGTCGACACGCTGTCGGCCTTCGCCGACGAGGTCACCCGCGTCGCCCGCGAGGTCGGCACCGAAGGACGCCTCGGCGGCCAGGCGCACGTGCCCCATGTCGCGGGCACCTGGAAGGACCTCACCGACAACGTCAACTCCATGGCCAACAACCTCACCGGCCAGGTGCGCAACATCGCGCTGGTGACGACCGCCGTGGCCCGCGGCGACCTGTCGAAGAAGATCGACGTCGACGCGCGCGGCGAGATCCTGGAGCTGAAGACGACCATCAACACGATGGTCGACCAGCTCTCCGCCTTCGCCCAGGAGGTCACCCGCGTCGCCCGCGAGGTCGGCACCGAAGGACGCCTCGGCGGCCAGGCGGAGGTCGAGGGGGTCTCCGGCACCTGGAAGCGGCTCACGGAGAACGTCAACGAGCTGGCGGGCAACCTCACCCGGCAGGTCCGGGCGATCGCCGAGGTCACGAGCGCGGTCGCCGAGGGCGACCTGACCCGCTCCGTCAACGTGGAGGCCTCCGGCGAGGTCGCCGAGCTCAAGGACAACATCAACTCGATGGTGGAGTCCCTGCGCGAGACCACCCGGGCCAACCAGGAGCAGGACTGGCTCAAGACCAATCTCGCCCGGGTCTCCGGCCTGATGCAGGGCCACCGCGACCTGCCGGTGGTCGCCGAGCTGATCATGGACGAGCTGGTGCCGCTGGTGTCGGCCCAGTACGGCGCCTTCTACCTCGCGGAGGACGGCGACGGCGGGCCCGAGCTGCGGCTCGTCGGCTCCTACGGCTACCCCGACGACGACGGCCGGCCCACCCGGATCGCCTTCGGCCGCACCCTGGTCGGCCAGGCCGCGCGCAGCCGCCGCGCCATCACGGTGGACGAGCTGCCACCGGACTACGTCACCATCTCCTCCGGGCTGGGGCAGGTGGTGCCGACCGCGCTGGTGCTGCTGCCCATCGTGGTCGAGGGCCAGGTCCTCGGCGTGATCGAGCTGGCGTCGGTGACCCCGTTCACCCAGATCCACCAGGACTTCCTGGCCCAGCTGATGGAGACCATCGGCGTCAACGTCAACACCATCGTGGCCAATGCCCGCACCGACGAACTGCTCGTCGAGTCGCAGCGGCTCACCGCCGAACTGCAGGAGCGCTCGGCGGAGCTGCAGACCCAGCAGGAGGAACTCCAGCACTCCAACGCCGAACTGGAGGACAAGGCGGCGCTGCTGGCCGCGCAGAACCGGGACATCGAGGCGAAGAACCTGCAGATCGAGCAGGCCCGGCAGGAACTGGAGGCGCGCGCCCAGCAGCTCTCGCTGGCCTCGAAGTACAAGTCGGAGTTCCTGGCGAACATGAGCCACGAGCTGCGCACCCCCCTCAACAGCCTGCTGATCCTGGCCCAGTTGCTCGCGCAGAACCCCTCGCGCAACCTCAGCCCGAAGCAGGTCGAGTACGCGCAGATCATCCACTCGGCCGGCTCGGACCTGCTGCAGCTGATCAACGACATCCTCGATCTGTCCAAGGTCGAGGCCGGGAAGATGGACGTCAGCCCCGAGCGGGTGGAGCTGCGCCGGCTCATCGAGTACGTCGAGGCCACCTTCCGGCCCATGACGATGCAGAAGAGCCTGGACTTCACCGTGACGACGGCGCCGGGCGCGCCGGCCGACCTGCTCACCGACGACTCGCGGCTGCGGCAGGTGCTGCGCAACCTGCTGTCCAACGCGGTCAAGTTCACCGAGCGGGGCGGCGTGGAGCTGCGGATCGAGCCCGCGCCCGACGACGAGGTGCCGAGCGGTGTGCTGCGGGGCGGGTCCGTGGTGGCCTTCCGGGTGCGGGACACCGGGGTGGGCATTCCCGAGCAGCACCTGGAGGCGATCTTCGGCGCCTTCCAGCAGGCGGACGGCACGACGAGCCGCAAGTACGGCGGCACGGGACTCGGTCTGTCCATCACCCGGGAGATCGCGCATCTGCTGGGCGGCGCGGTGACGGTGGACAGCGTCGCGGGCCAGGGCAGCACGTTCACCCTGTTCCTGCCCGTGGCCCGGCCGGACTTCGAGGATCTGCTGCGGCCCTCGCCGTTCCCGGACGGAGAGTCGGGCGAGGCCCTGCCGGAGGTACCGGCCCGGCGGCTGCCGGCGGTCGAGACGCCTTCGGCGTCCGGCCCGCGTCCGCGGCGGCTGCTCGTCGTGGAGGAGCGGCCCCGGGGTCTGCTGACCCTGGTCGCGGAGAGCGTGGTCCAGGACGTCGCGCACGGCGACGGCACCTCCCGGCCGTCGGTCGACATCCTCACCGCCGTCGGCGCCCAGGAGGCGGCCGGTGCGCTGGCCGCCGACCCGTGCCACTGCGTGGTGCTGGAGCTCGGCACGGCCCGGGAGGAGGTCACCCGGTTCCTGGAGGCGCTGCGGGGCGACTCCGCCCTGGCGAGCGTGCCGGTGCTGGTGCACAGCGGCCACCGTGCCGACGCGGCGGTGGAGGAGGACCTGCGCTCCCGTGCCGAGGGCACCGCGCTGGAGTTCCTGTCCAGCCTCGACGAACTGCGCGAACGCATCGCCCTGCACCTTTCCGCGGAGGAGCCCGGCGACGTGCTGTCGCTGGTGCGGCCCGACGAGCCGCAGCGGCCGGCGCCGCAGCCCGTCGTGGACGGCTCGTTCTCCGGCCGTACCGTCCTCGTCGTGGACGACGACGCGCGCAACCTCTTCGCGCTCAGCGGCATCCTGGAGCTGCACGGCTTCCGGGTGCTGCACGCGGAGAACGGCCGCAAGGGCATCGAGAGACTGGTGGAAAACCCCGACGTGGCGCTCGTGCTGATGGACGTGATGATGCCCGAGCTGGACGGTTACGCCGCCACGGCCGAGATCCGCACCATGCCGCAGTACGCCGAACTGCCCATCATCGCCGTCACCGCGAAGGCGATGCCCGGGGACCGGGAGAAGAGCCTCGCCTCGGGGGCCAGCGACTACGTCACCAAACCGGTCGACACCCAGGACCTGATCGCCTGCGTGCGCCGCTGGCTGCCCGCATGAACCCCGCCGCAGGACCCCGCCTCCGAGGAGCGTGCGCACAGTGAGCATCCGGGAGCATTCGGGCGAGCCGCAGAGCGGTGGGGCACGGCTCGAGCGGCCGTCGGCCGGACCCGCCGGGGTGTCCGCGGACTCGCCCGCGGGCAGGCTGGCTGCCACCGTGGACCGGCTCACCCGGGAGGTGCGGGCCGCGCAGGCCGAGGCCGAGGGCCGGGCGCTGATCGAACTCGCCAAGGGCATCCTCGTCGAGCGGCTGGGGTGCGGCCCCTCACAGGCCGCACGCCAGCTCGCCGAGCTGACCGAGCAGGCCGGGACGACCCAGCTGGAGTTCGCGGTCGAGGTCATCAACCAGGCCGCCCGGGACCGGATGTCCGAGGTGACGGACGCCTTCCTGGCCGCCACCCGGGCCGCCGAGGAGGCGGGTCCCGACGCCGCGGCCGTACGGCTGCGCGCGGCCGAGAGCGGGGTACTGGCGGCGGACGACACCCAGGCCGTGGCCGAGTCCCTGCTCGCGCAGGCGCTGCGTCCGCTGGGCGCGGTGGCCGTGGCGATCTGGGCGGCCGGCGCCGACGGATCGCTCACCCTGGCGGGCAGCGCCGGGTTCTCCCCCGCCGAGGCGGCGCGCTGGTACTACGTGCCGCCGGACGTGGCGACGGTCGCCCGGTGCGGCCTCGCGGAGCGCGACGGTCTGTGGATCACGTCGCTGGCCGAGAGGGGTCTGCCCAGTGTCGGCCGGCACCATCACCCGGACGGCGGCCGGGCGGCCGTGCCCGCCGGTACGGGGGGCCGCGTGTACGGCGTGCTGGAGATCGTCTGGCCGGCTCCGCTGCCCGAACAGCCGCCGCAGATCGTGCGTCAGGTGGAGGCCCTGGCGGAGCTGTGCGCGCACACCCTGGAGACGTACACCGTGCCGAGCGGACCGGCCCAGCAGCCGCGGGTGCTGCCGGACGCCGCGGAGCTGATGGACCTGGCCGACGGGCTGTACGACCCGGCTCTCGTCCTGGTGCCGCACCTGGACGCCCACGGGAACCTGCTGGACTTCCGCATCCAGCACGTCAACAGCCGTTTCCTGGACCCGGCGGGCCGGCCGCGCGCCATGGTCAGCGGTGCGCTGCTCCTGGAGGCGTATCCGATGGCCGCCGGGGACAGCGAGCTGTTCCAGCGGATCGAGCGGGTGTACGCCACGGGGGAGCCGTTCCGTGCCCGGCGCATGAACCTGACCGCCCTCGTCGACCAGGTGCCGCTGGCGGCGGTCGCCGACATCAGTGTCAGCCGGCACGGCTCCGGCATCCTGTTCATCTGGCGGATCGAGGACGAGACGGCCCGCCTGGCGAGCCTGCTCCAGCACGCCCAGCGGCTCGGCCGGATCGGCGGTTTCGAGGAGAACCTGCTGACCGGTGAGATCACCTGGAACGGGCAGCTCTTCGACCTGTACGGGCGTCCCGAGTCCAGCCTGCCGGTGCCGCTGGAGGAGCTGCCGGCGCACGCCCACCCGGACGACGCCGTCACCATCGGCCGCTTCCTGCGCACGCTGCTGCACCACCGGCGTCCGGCGTCGGCCGCCTTCCGGCTGCAACGCCCCGACGGGGTGACCCGGCACATCCGGGTCGTCGCCGAGCCGGTCCTGGACACCGACAGCCGGCTGCTCACCATCCGCGGCGCCTACCAGGACATCTCCGCCCAGCACTGGACCGAGGTGGCGCTGGCGGCCACCCGCGACCAGCTGGCCCACACCGAGCAGCACGCCAGCGAACGCGACCGGCTGGCACTGCAGTTGCAGCGCGCCATCATGCCGCCCACCCAGGCGCCGCTGCAGGTGCAGGGCCTCGACGTGGCCGTCCGCTACCGGCCCGCGGAGACCGAGCAGCTGGTGGGCGGCGACTGGTACGACGCCGTGGTGCTGCCGTCCCGGCTGGTACTGCTGTGCGTGGGCGACGTCGCCGGCCACGGCATAGAGGCGGCGACCAGCATGGTCGTCCTGCGCAACGCGCTGCGCGGCCTCGCGGTCACCGGGGCGGGCCCCGGACAGCTGCTGTCCTGGCTGAACATCGTGACGCACCACCTGACGGGCGGCGTCACCGCCACGGCCGTGTGCGGCCTGTACGACCCGGCCTCGCGCACCCTGCGGTGGGCCCGGGCGGGGCATCTGCCGCCGGTGCTGGTGCGCGGATCCAAGGCCGCTCCGCTGCCGTTGGTCAGCGGGATGCTGCTCGGCGCCGTACCGGAGGCGGCGTACGAGGAGTCGGAGGTGCGGCTGGCCGCCGAGGACAACCTGCTGATGTACACGGACGGCTTGATCGAGCGCCGGGACCGCAGTGTGGAGGAGTCGCTGACCCATCTGCTCACCACCGCCGCCGCGGCCCCGGACACGCTCGACCAGCGGCTGGACCGCCTGCTGACGTACAGCAGGTCGGACACGGACGACGACACCTGCATCGTGGGCATCCGGGTCGGCTGAGGAAGGAGCCCCGGGCGGGCGGGCCGAGGCATGACCGGGCGATTCGGGGGTACGCGCGGCTGCGCGACCAAGAGCTTGATCACCTTGTTGGAGGTACTCGTGCCCATTGCCCAGGACCCGTTGTCCGTCGAGGTGACCCTGCCGCGGGAGGATGTGGCGCTGCTCACGGTGGAGGGGTACTTGGACGTCGACACGGCGACCGAGTTCCAGCACCACCTGGCGAACCAGCTCCATCACGGCCGCCGGCACTTCCTGCTCGACCTGTCGGCGGTCCCCTTCATGGACTCGTCCGGCATGAACATCATCCTCCGGGTCTACCAGGAGGCCCGTGGGCTGCCGGGGAGCGTGCACATCATCTCCCCGGCCCCGGCGGTGCGCCGCATCCTGGACCTGACGGGGGTGAGCATCACCGTGCCCGTCTCGGAGAGCGTCGACGAGGCGCTGGAGCGCGTGGACGGGCTGTCGGGGACCCCGGTCGAACCGGAGGCCTGAGCACGGTCCGCGGGGCCGGCGCCCACGGCGCCGGATCGTGGTGAAAGTGGCCACCCGGCCGGGGGTGCATCGCGGTCCCGGCGTCCGGGCGCGGTGCGACGCAACGACGACGAGGAGAAGAAACAGGTGCCGGAGCACGAAGCGGGCGGATCGTCCGGAACACCGACGCACGAGGTCAGGGACTTCCTGCGGCGACGGCGCGAGCAGATCGCCCAGCGGTGGGCCGACGAGCCCCTGTTCCGTACGGTGTTCACGGTCTCGCGTGACGAGGCGGTGGAGGCGGGGAAGGCGGTCGTCGACGCGCTGGCCCAGGTCGCCGACGCGCAGCAGGTCGAGGACCCGGACGCCGCGGGCTTCTCGGCGGTGCGTGAGCAGCTGGCGCGGATGGGAGCGGCCCGCTCCCGTGCGGGGCTGTCCAACACCCAGGTGTCGAGCGAGCTGGCGGCGCTGTGGCCGCCGGCCGAGAATCTCCTGGTCGCCGAATTGGAGCAGGCGTCGCCGGAGGAACTGCGGGCGTGTTCGACCACGCTCAGCATGCTCCTGGGCACGCTGCGTCTGGTGGCCATGCAGACGGCGCTGAGCGAGACGCAGTCCCTCATCGACCGGCAGCGGCTCCAGCTGCTGGAGGTGGCGACGCCGGTGATCAAGCTCTGGGACGGCATCGTGGCGGTGCCGCTGATCGGGACGCTGGACAGCGCCCGCAGCCAGGTGGTGATGGAGACCCTGCTGAACGCGGTCGTCGACCAGCACGCCCGGTTCGCGATCCTCGACATCACCGGTGTGCCGACGGTCGACTCGCTGGTGGCGCAGCACCTGATGAAGACGGTCGCCGCGGCCCGGCTGATGGGCGCGGAGTGCGTGGTGTCCGGCATCCGTCCCGCGATCGCGCAGACCATCGTGCACCTCGGTCTGGACCTCGGCACGGTGAAGACGCGGGCGAGCCTCGCCGACGCGCTCGGCTACTGCCTGCACGAGCTGGGGACGAACATCGTGAACGCGGCGCCCGACGGTGCGGGCCGACGGTGAGCGAGGGGTTCGCCCGCCCGGTCGCGGGACATGTGCCGGTGCTCAGGCTCGGGAACGTACTGCTGGTCACCCTGCAGGGAGACCTGCACGACAGCATGGCGGACCAGCTCCAGCAGGACCTTTCCGAGACGATCGCCCGCAGCGGGGTCACGGGGGTGGTCATCGACATCTCCGGGGTGGAGATCGTCGACTCCTTCCTCGGGCGGGTGCTGGCCGAGATCGCGGCGCAGACCGAGCTGCTGGCCGCGCGCACCGTGGTGGCCGGTATGCGGCCCGCGGTCGCCATCACCCTGGTGGAACTGGGGCTGACGCTGCCGGGGCTACGGACCGCGCTCACCACCGAGGCGGCGATGGAACTTCTCGCGCAGCCCATCGTGTCGCTGCGTTCCGGCGGCATGCGCGAGGAGAGTCCGTGATGCACACCGCCGCGGGCGTCGAGGCCCGCCTGCCCATCCGGTCGGACATGGACCTGGTGTGGGTGCGTCAGCATGTGCGGCAGGCCGCCGCCCGGCTCGGCTTCGGTCTGGTGGACCAGACGAAACTGGTGACCGCCGCCAGCGAGCTGGCGCGCAACACCCTGGTGCACGGCGGGGGCGGCCTGATGGAGGCGTCGCACGTCACCACGGGCGGGACCGACGGGCTGCGGCTCACCTTCAGCGACTCGGGACCGGGCATCCCCGATCTCGACCGGGCGCTCAGCGACGGCTACACCTCCGGCGGCGGGCTGGGGATGGGGCTGGGCGGCGCCCGGCGCCTGGTGCACGACTTCGGGGTCGAGAGCGCCCCGGGGTCGGGGACCACGGTGCGGGTGACGTCCTGGGTGACCCGGCCGCCACGTCGGCGTGAGGACGTCTGATGCCCCGCGTCCGGTACGTGCCGGTGCAGGACTCGACCCGGGTGCGTGACGTCCGGGTCGCGGCGGAGGAGGCCGCGGCGGCGGCCGGGCTCGACGAGCGGCGCACCGCCGCCGCGGCGCTGGTGGCGACCGAACTCGCCACCAATCTCCTCAAGCACGCACAGGCGGGAGAGGCGATCGTCGACGTCGTGGACCCGCCCGTCCTGAGGGAGGGCAGGCCGGGGCGGGTCGTGCAGATCACCGCGCTCGACCACGGGCCGGGCATCGCCGATGTGGACGGTGCGCTGCGGGACGGGTTCTCCACCACCCGCTCGCTCGGCGCGGGCCTCGGCACCTGCCGGCGGCTGGCCGACGACTTCGCTCTGCACAGCGCGCCGGGCCGGGGCACCGTGGCGGTGGCCCGCGTCGGCTCCGCCGCCGGCCAGGGCTCCGCCGAGGCCCCAGGTGCGCGCGCCGGTGGCGTGAACGTCCCGTTCGCCGGGGCGGACTTCTCGGGGGACGCCTGGGCCTGGGTCAGGTCCGGTGACCGGCTGACCCTGATGCTGGCCGACGGTCTCGGCCACGGGAGCGAGGCGGCGCGTGCCTCGACCGCCGCCGTCGAGGAACTGCGCCACTGGGCCCGGCTCCCGCCCGCCGAGTGTCTGCCGAAACTCCACACGGCGCTGGCCGGCACCCGGGGCGCGGCCGTCGCCGTGGCGCAGCTCGACACCTGGGCCGGGCGGCTGCGCTTCGCGGGGATCGGCAATGTGACGGCCCGGCTGCGGGAGGGCGACCGCTGGCGGACCCTGTTGTCCCGGCCCGGCATCGTCGGGGTGCACCGGCCGCTCACGGTGCGTGAGGACGAGGTCGCCTGGACCGGGGAAAGCCTGCTGATCCTGCACACCGACGGTCTGCCCAGCCGCTGGACCCCGCCCCCGGACACGGGACTGCCGGCGGCCGACCCGGCCGTGACGGCCGCCGTGGCCGTCCGCGACGCCGGGAGCCCGGCGCGCCCGGTGCGGGACGACACCGCCGTGGCCGTGCTGGCCTCCGCACCCCCGGACCGCCCATGACGCACACCTGGCGGATCCGGACCGTCACGGACGCGGCGCGCGCCCGTATCGCCGCGGCCCGGCTGGCCGCGGCGCACGGGGTGTCCCCCGTCGAACGTGCCCGGCTGGCCTCGGCCCTCAGCGGCCGGCTGCGGCAGTGCCTCACCAAGGGCGGCGTCTGGGTGCTCACCCTGGACGTCCCCGGTCCGTCCGCCGGAACGGGGACGCTGCACGCCGCGGTGACGCCGGCACCCGGCGCGGGCGCCGCCGGCCGCGCCGGGTGGACGGTGACCGTCCCGTGCCCCGAGCCGGGCCCGGTGTCCGACGCCGGCCCGGTGACGGAGGACCCGGCAGGCCTGTCCGAGGCTCTGCTGGGCGCCGACGAGGACACGGCCGTGGTGCTGGACAAGCTCGCCGAGCAGGAGGAACTGGTCGCCTTCCACCGGGAGGAGCTGCACCAGACCAACCAGGGCGTCCTGGCGCTGCACGCCGAGCTGGACGCGGCGGGACGCGCGCAGCGGGAGGCGTTCGCCGCCGAGCGCCGGGCACGTGAGGAGGCGGAGAACGCGCGCCGCAGGCTGACGTTCCTGGCGGACGCGAGCGCCGTGCTGAACGCCTCGCTCAACCACGACGAGATCGTGCGCCGGCTGCCGGAGCTGCTGGTGCCGCGGTACGCCGACCACGTCGACGTGTGGCTGTTCGACCAGGAGGGCGACCGGTACCCGCCCACGTCCCACCCGCGCGCGGCGGTCCGCGCGGCCCGCACCGGACGCCCGCAGTACGCGGCCGGCCACCCCGGCGGTCTGCCCGGGGTGGACGACCAGCCCGCGTCGGCCCTGGATCCCGACCGGCCGCTGCTGTGCATACCGCTGCTGACCCACCGGGCGCCGCTGGGGGTGCTGACGCTGTCGCCGCCCGGTGAGCGCTGGGACCCGGACGACGCCGTGATGCTGCTCGAACTCGCCCGGCGGGCCGGCACCGCCCTCGACAACGCCCGCCGCTTCGAGCACAACCGTGACATCGCCGAGACGCTGCAGCGCGCCCTGCTCACCGACCTGCCGGCGACGCCGGGGCTGAGCCTGGCCGCGCGCTACCTGCCGGCCACGCACGGGCTGAACATCGGCGGCGACTGGTACGACGCCTTCCGGCAGCCCGACGGCGGTCTGATCACCGTGATCGGCGATGTGACCGGGCACGGGCTGCACGCGGCGGTGATGATGAGCCAGCTGCGCACCGCGCTGCGCGCCTACGCCGTCGACGGCGACAGCCCCGGCCGGCTGCTGACCCGGCTGCACGAGTATCTGCGCCATCTCCAGCCCGATCTGTTCGCCACGGCGGTCATCGCGCGGTTCCATCCGGACGGGCACACGCTGACCTGGGCCGCCGCCGGTCATCCGCCGCCGGTGCTGCGGCTGCCCGACGGGCGGGTGCGCACCCTGGACGCCAGGCCCGGCGCGATGCTCGGCATCCCGCTGCGGCAGGACATCGCCGACCACACCGAGCGGCTGACGCCCGGTTCGACGCTCGCGCTCTACACGGACGGACTGGTGGAGCGGCGCGCCCGGGGCATCGACCCGGGCATCGAACGGCTCGCGACGGCCCTGGCTTCGTTCGGTTCCGCGGAGCTGGACACGGATCTGGAGGACTCCGCGGACCGGCTCCTGCGCCCCCTGCTGAGCGATTCGGAGCGCGACGACGACGTCTGCCTGCTGCTGTGCCACCTGCGCGGCTGAACCGGCCACCGATTCCCTTCCCGGTGCGCTCCGGCGAAGGGGCGGGCATCGTGGTGCCGAACAGGGGCACGCGTCAGTTGTCGATGTTCGAGGCAGACCGCCTGGAGCCGCAGGAAGGGATGGACACCGTGACACGACCCAGGATCCTGGTGGTGGGCGCAGGCTTCGCCGGTGTGGAGTGCGTGCGCCGGCTGGAACGCAGGCTCGCCCCGAACGAGGCCGACCTCACGCTGGTGACGCCGTTCTCCTACCAGCTCTATCTGCCGCTGCTCCCCCAGGTGGCCTCCGGCGTGCTGACCCCGCAGTCGGTCGCGCTCTCCCTGCGCCGCAGCAAGAGGTACCGCACCCGGATCATCCCGGGCGGGGCCATCGGCGTGGACCTGAAGTCCAAGGTCTGTGTCGTGCGGCTCGTCAACGGCGAGACCGTCGACGAGCCGTACGACTACATCGTGCTGGCCCCCGGCAGCGTCACCCGCACCTTCGACATCCCGGGGCTGACGGACCACGCCTTCGGACTCAAGTCGCTCGCCGAGGCCGCCTACCTCCGCGACCACGTCATCTCCCAGCTCGACCTGGCCGACGCGAGCCACGATCCGGCCGAGCGGGCCTCGCGGCTGCAGTTCGTGGTCGTCGGCGGCGGCTACGCGGGCACCGAGACCGCGGCCTGCCTGCAGCGGCTGACGCACGCCGCCGTCAAGCGCTACCCGCGCCTCGACCCGGGCCTGATCAAGTGGCATCTCATCGACATCGCGCCGAAGCTGATGCCCGAACTGGGCGAGAAGCTCGGGCGCAGCGCGCAGGAGATCCTGACCCGGCGCGGCATCGAGATCTCGCTGGGCGTCTCCATCGCGAAGGCGGGCGCCGAGGAGGTCACCTTCACCGACGGCCGGGCGGTGCCCACCCGCACCCTGATCTGGACCGCCGGTGTCGTCGCCAGCCCGCTCATCGCCACGCTCGACGCGGAGACCGTCCGGGGGCGGCTCGCGGTCAACGCGGACATGTGCCTGCCGGGCCACGACGGGGTGTTCGCGCTCGGCGACTCGGCCGCGGTGCCCGACGTGGCCAAGGGCGACGACGCCGTGTGCCCGCCGACCGCGCAGCACGCCCTGCGGCAGGGCAGGCACGTCGCCGAGAACGTCATCG
This sequence comes from Streptomyces sp. NPDC059454, assembly GCF_042749965.1. Classification (NCBI taxonomy): domain Bacteria; kingdom Bacillati; phylum Actinomycetota; class Actinomycetes; order Kitasatosporales; family Streptomycetaceae; genus Streptomyces; species Streptomyces sp. NPDC059454. The sequence continues at coordinate 21,774 of NZ_JBHYVC010000085.1, forward strand.
CGACGCTGCGGGGCCTGCCGAGGCGGCCGTACGTCCACCAGGACCTCGGACTCGTGGTGGACCTCGGCGGCACCGACGCGGTGTCCAAGCCGCTCGGCATCGAACTGCACGGCCTGCCCGCCCAGGCGGTGGCCCGCGGCTACCACTGGTCGGCGCTGCGCACCGGCGTCGCCAAGACACGGGTGATGACCAACTGGCTGCTGAACGCGGTCGCCGGCGACGATTTCGTGCGCACCGGATTCCAGGCGCACAAGCCGGGCAACCTGCGGGACTTCGAGTACCTGGACGCCTATCTGACGCCGGAGCAGGTGCGGGAGCACGTCGCGGAGGCGGGCCGGGCCGCGCGGTGATCCGGGGGGCGGAAGACGGTTCGCGCCCGGCCGTGCCGGGATCCGGGTGCGCGTGCGCGACGGGAGAGAGTGCGGCGGCGTGAAGGCGGCGGGACGCTCGGTGCGGACACGGCTGCGGGACCACCTGGCGGCGTCCGACCCCGGTCTGCTGCGGCTGACGGCCGGGCTGCGGACGGTGGGCGCGATCGCGCTGACGCTGGCCGTGCTCGCCTCGGCGGGGTTCGATGTCACCCGTCTGGTGGCGGGGGCGATGGCGGCGATGGTCGCCACCTTCGCCATCCGGGAGAAGCAGCGCGGCGCCCAGGCGGTCACGCTGGCCGCCGGCCTACCCGTCGCGCTGGTGTCCGTGTCGCTGGGCGCGGTGCTCAGCGAGCGCGTCGTCGTCGGGGACGCCTTCTTCGTCGTGCTCATCTTCGCCGCGGTGTACGGCCGCCGGTTCGGGGACCGCGGGACCGCGCTCGGTCTGATCGGCTTCCAGGTCTACTTCCTGTCCCTGTTCGTCGGCGCCTCCGCCGCGCAGCTGCCGGGACTGTGGGCGGCCCTGGCCGTCGCGTTCGCGTGCAGCGCCCTGGTGCGGTTCGCCGTCGTCCCCGTGACACCCGCCGGTCTGCTGCTGCGGCTGCGGACGGCCTTCCGGGCCCGGCTGGGCCGGCTGGTCTCCGCGCAGCTGGCGCTGCTGGACGCCGGGCCCGACGAGGCGGACAAGGCGCTGGAGGACGTGCGGGAGGGCACCGCGCGGCTGCACGAGACGGCCCTGATGATCCAGAGCCGGCTGGAGGAGGGTACGCCGGACGAGTCGACGGCGCGGCTGGTGCAGCGCCGGATCGCGGACGCGGAGATCGCCGCCGAGCGGCTCGGTCTGCTGCTGCTGTCGGCGCGCAGTGCCGAGCGGGCGGACACCCTCACCCTGCATCTGCCCGGTGCTCCCGCCCCTCAGGTGGGCCGGCTGCCCGGTCCGGACGAGGCCACCGCCGTACTGCGGCGGGACCTGCTCGCGCTGCGGGCGCTGGTGGTGCGCACCGGGGCCGGCGGCACGGGCGTGGCCCAGCTGCGCAACCGGCTGCTCGGCTACCGGGACGAGGAGAACCTGCCGGCCGCCACCCCGGCCGTGCGGGACGTGTTCCGGGCCGTCGGCGAGACCGCGCGCGCGGTCATGGGGCTGCGTATCGCGCTGGAGGGGCCGCAGGACGAGTCGGACGACAGTCCGGCGACAGCACGTTCCCGGGAGGAGCTGGACGCCGAGGACGCCGCCATCGACGCCGGCGAGGAGGCGGAGGCGGCCGAACCGCAGAAAGGGCTGCGACGGCCCACCACGCGCGCCGCCGTGCAGGTCTCCGTGGGCTCGACGCTGGCCATCGTCGGGGGCGAGCTGCTGTCCGCGCACCGCTGGTACTGGGCGGTGCTGACCTGCTGGATCGTCTTCATCAACACGGCCTCGACCGGCGAGATCCTGGTCAAGGGCTACCGGCGGCTGCTGGGCACGGTGTTCGGGGTCGTCGCCGGCATCCTGCTGGCCGCCCTGGTGGGCCGGCACACCTGGACGGCGTTCTTCCTGGTGCTGGTGCTGATCTTCGCCATGTTCTACACGGCACCGCTGTCCTACACGCTGATGTCGTTCTTCGTGACGGCGATGCTCGGGCTGCTCTACACCCTGCTGCACACCTACAGCTGGGAGGTCCTGGTGCTGCGGGTGGAGGAGACGGCGCTGGGCGCGGCCTGCGGGGTGGTCGCGGCGGCGCTGGTCCTGCCGGTGAACACGGACCGGCGCACCAACGAGCTGCTGGTCACCGTGCTGGAACGGCTCGCCGAGGTGACCGAGGCCGCCGTCGGCCAGCTCAGCGGCGGGCCCGCCGGCGACCTGCTGGACCAGGCACGGCGGCTGGACCAGGCGCTGGGCGACCTGCGCGCCGCCACCCAGCCGCTGACGCACCCGGTCACCCCGTTGCGGGCCCGGCGCACCAACGCGCGCTACGTGGTGGCGCTCCTCGAGACGTGCGCGTATCACGCGCGCTCGCTGGCGGCCACGGCCGAGCTGCTGCCGACCCATCCGTCGATCGCGGCGGACCCCCGGCTGCGCGGGGCGGCGGGGCGCACGGTGCGCAACATCGTGACGATCGCGGACCGCGTCGCCGACGAGGACGTCACCGCGCCGGTCGGGACCGGGCCGAGCATCGCGTCCCTCCTGGGCGGCGACGGCACCGCCCGCTACGGCCGCATCACCGACCGGGTGCTGCGCCACCTGGAACGTCTGGACGAGGCCGTGGTGGGCCTCGCCCGGCCCCTGGGCGTCCCGGTGAAAGCCCCGGACCGATGAGAACCCGTGAACCCGTGAACCCGCGAACCGGCCCTGTTCTCCCGAAGCCACGGCGAAACGGCAAGTAGTTCTCCGTGGCCGGAGTGACGCTCGGTCAGGGAGGGCGAGGCGAGATCCGGGTCGGGGACGGGGTGCCCGGCCGCCACGGCCGGCCCTGCCCGCGGTCCGCCGGGGTCACCCCGATGCCGTACGAGCGGAGGGTATGGGCGTTGCCGGGCGAGTCGAGGAGGACGTCGGCCGCCGCGCGGACGGTCGGCGCCTTCCCGGCGGGCAGTCGTACGACGGCGGGCACCGCTTCCCCCCTCGCCACGGACAACAGGGTCGCCTCACGCACGGCCACGCAGATGTCACCGCAGGTCGCGATCGGCCATGCCGCGGACAACAGGGTGCTGCCTGCGGAAGATCTTCAAAGCGCCCCCGGAGTGGACGCCCCCTCGGCCGCCCACCAGGGCCGACGGATCCTTGGCGCACGATCCGACACGGATGTTCCTCGATCCCCGGTTCGGCGGTCCACTCTCGGTCTTGCTGTGGTGAAGGACCGTTGGTGAGAGGAGGCCGGCGTGCCGGTACGTGCCGGTCTCCTCTCAGGTGTCGCACGCCGTTGTCACCGCCGGTCGAGGGAGGTGGCGACCCGGTCCATGACGTGCTGCCAGTGCGCCCGTCGCCGTTCGCGCTCTTCAGCGCTTGCCAGGTGCTCCTGGTGGAAGCGGAGCATCGTCCGGGCTCCGTCGGCTACGGGGGCGAGGGCGACCTGGACCGTGGTGGTGCCGTGGGTGACGCGGATGCGGTCTGCGGGGCGGTAGCCGCGCACCTCGCCCGCCACTCCTTCGGCCGTCCGGTAGGGGGTGCCGCGTTCCGGGGTGAGGACCGCGCCGGGGCCGAGCCAGAGGGCGATGCCTTCGGGGCCGCTGATGAAGTCCCAGACGACGGCCGCGGGGTGGGGCAGCGTGCGGGACACGCCGATCTGCCAGCCTGCGTCCTTGGTGAGTCCTGTGGGCATGACGGTCATCCTTCCTCGGTGTGGCGGGCGCGCAGCGCCCTGACCTTGTGGCGGTTGCCGCAGTGCTCCATGGAGCACCAGCGGCGGCGGCCGGGGCGTGAGGTGTCGACGTAGACGAGGTGGCAGTCCTCGGCGGCGCAGGTGCGGACGCGGTGCGCGAAGGGGCCGGTCAGCAGCTCGACGGCGTCCCGTGCCACGGTGGCCGCCAGGTGCGTGCCGGTGGGGGTTCCGGCCCACTGTCGCTTTCCGTCCGGGGTGATGGCGGGGGCCATGGCCGGACGGGCGGCTGCTTCATTGATGGCCTCCAGGTCACGGGGCGGGTGAGGCTCGCCGCGCGTGTGGGCGCCGATCACCCGCAACAGCGCGTCGCGCAGTTCTCGCATGCCGGCCACTTCCGCTTCGGAGATGTCCAGTGCGGGCGTCGGGGTCAGCCGCGACCGGTCCGCCCAGGCGGCCAGGTCGGCGGGCTCGTGCAGGACCTCGTACCGGCGGTAGGGGCCGGGGCCGCCGGTGGTCAGCAGTTCCAGGCACAGCGCGCCGGGGTCGAACCGGTAGGCGACGCCGGTACGGGAGTGCAGCGTCAGTCCCTTGGTTGCGGAGGAGTCCATGTAACCATTATAACTGGTTACATGGCGCTGAGCTGGAAGCTGGTCATCGACAGCACGAACGCACCCGTCCTCGCGGACTTCTGGGCCGCGGCCCTGGAGTACGAGGTGGAGGACCCCAGCGCTCTCATCGAGCAGCTGCTGGCCGCCGGCCGGATCGGCGAGGAGGCCGTCACCGAGCAGCGCGGCCGCAAGACCTTCCGCGGCCATGCCGCGATCCGCCATCCCGAGGACCCGTTCGACGAGACCAGCGGCGTCGGCCGCGGTCGACGGCTGCTCTTCCAGGACGTGCCCGAGGGCAAGAGGGGCAAGAACCGCCTGCACCTCGACATCCACAGCGAACCCGGCGGCCTCGACAAGCTGCTGGCCAGGCTGGAAGACCTGGGGGCGACCCGGGTCCGAGAGGTGGACAAGGGGCCGGCCGGGCGCTGGTGGATCATGCAGGACCCGGAGGGCAACGAGTTCTGCGTGGCGTGAGTCCGGCCCCGGTCCGCTGCGGAGCCCTGGCTCTCCGGCACCGTGAGACGGGTCTCGTACGCCGCTCGGGACGCCGATCCGACCGTACCGTGCGGCGTCGGCCGCGAGCCCCCGGGCCGGGCGGCGCGTGGCGGCCGGGCGTCCGCCTGCCGGACCGGCCCGGCGCCCGCGCGTACGGCCCCGGCAGGTGCCGGGGCC
>NZ_JBHYVC010000086.1:0-26075 GCF_042749965.1 Streptomyces sp. NPDC059454
TGGCGGGCGCTGCGACGGCGACGTTCCTGAGGCGGAACGGTCCGGGCTTTCCGTCGAACTGCCGTGCTGTGTAGGTTCACATGTGCATACGGGTGCTGACGATGTGCGGGTGACGGGGGTTGCGGCATGGTGGGTCATCGGCCGAGTGATTGGCATGTCCTTGACCTGGACAAGGACCCGACCCCCGGTGATCCGCAGCGGGTGCGCACCCTCGCCAAGGTCCTGCACGGCTTCGCCGACGACGTCTCCGAGGCGCTGCGTCTGGTGAAGGGGATGGCCGGTGAGGGGACGCTGGCGGAGTGGGCGGGCAAGTCGGCCGAGGTGTTCAAGGAGGAGTTCTCCGGGGTTCCGAAGAACCTGCGGAAGCTGGAGAAGTCGTACGGGATGTGCGGTGACGCGCTCGCGGACTACTGGCCGAAGCTGGAGCGCGCCCAGGTGCTGGCCGACAGGGCGCTGGCGAAGGCGCGTGAGGCGCGTGCGGATCTGTCCTCCGCGCAGTCGAAGCTGACCTCGGCGGAGTCGTGGGTGGGCCGGGCGACGAAGGAGGCCGACAAGTACAAGGACGACCCCACCGGTTCGAAGTCGGACGCGGACAAGCCCGACGAGGCGAAGGTGCGGGCCGCGACCCGGGACGTGCGGAGCGCCAAGTCCGCCCAGGACAAGGCCCGGTCGGACGTCTCCGCCGCGCAGGACGCACTGGCCGCGGCGAAGAAGATGGCCGAGGACGCGCGCACGATGCGCGAGGAGGCCGCGCGGGACGCCAAGTCGAAGATCGACGAGGCCTCCGACGCCGGCATCCAGAACCGCTCCTGGTGGGAAGAGGTCGGCGACTGGTTCGTCGACAACTGGGACACGATCATTGCCGCCTGCAAGATCGTCGTCGCAGTCGTCGGTATCGTCGCCATGATCATCGGCGGGCCCATCCTGGGCGCGATCGTGCTGGTCGCAGCGCTCGCCCTGCTTGCCGACACGCTCTACAAATACTCCAAAGGACAGGCGTCCCTGTGGGACGTGGGGTTCGCGGTGCTGGAGTGCATCCCCGGCATGAAGGGCCTGACCACCCTCGGTGCCCTGGCCAAGGGCGCCAAAGTCTTGGCCAAGGGCGGGCTGAAAGCCATGGCCAAGGGGCTCGGAAAGGGCCTGCGCAGAGAAGCCGACGACGCCGCGGCGAAGTCCAAGCCCTCCAAGGGCCGCTGCAAGAACGGCGACCCGATCGACATGGTCTCCGGCGAGATGCTCATGGAAGCGACCGATGTCGAACTTCCCGGCCTGCTCCCCCTGATCTTGCGCCGCACCCACCTGTCCACGTATCAGTGGGGCCGTTGCTTCGGTCCGTCCTGGGCCTCCACCCTGGACGAACGCCTCGAACTGGACGACGAGGGAGCCGTCTTCGTCACCGAGGACGGCATGCTGCTCTTCTACCCGGTGCCCCGTCCGGGCACCTCGGTCATGCCGCTGGAGGCCCCCGCTGGCCGCTGGACTGGGACGGCACAGCGGGTGCTCCTCTTCGCGTCACCGACCCCGGCACGGGGATCACTCGTCACTTCGCACCCCGGTCGAGCCCGGCCGCGGTGGGCGAGGCCTTCACGCTGCCCCTGGCCGTGATCACCGACCGCAACGGGTCGCGTGTCGACTTCGACCGTGACGCCGACGGAACCCCTGTCGCGGTACGCGATTCGGGCGGCCGACACCTGCACGTCGACACGACGGACGGACGTGTCACCCGGCTTCGCCTGCGCAATGCGGAGGACGGTCCCGAGGGCACCGTTCTCAGGAGCTTCGGCTACAGCCCCGAAGGAAACCTCACGGAGATCCACGACTCGAGCGGTCGGCCGCTGAAGCTCACGTACGACGACCGCGCCCGCATCACGTCGTGGACCGACCGCAACGACTACTGGTACCGCTTCGCCTACGACGCCCTGGACCGCTGCATCGCCGGCGAGGGCGCCGACGGCAGCCTCTCCTGCACCATCGAGTACGACACCGACGACCGCCGGACGCGCTACACGGACGCGCTCGGCAACACGACGACGTACCAGTACGACGAGCTGTACCGGCTCGCCACCGTGACCGACCCCCTCGGCCACAGCGTGCACACCGAGTGGGACCGGTTCGGGCGGCTGCTCTCCCGTACCGATGAGCTGGGCAACACGACCCGCTTCACGCTGGACGCGCACGGCCAGCCGGTACGGATGGACAGGCCGGACGGGACCGGCGTCCAAGTGGAGTACGACGGCTTCCTGCCCGTCGCCATCACGGAGTCCGACGGTGCGCGGTGGGAGTGCACCTACGACGACCGGGACAACCTCCTCACCAGCACCGATCCGCTGGGCGCGGTGAGTTCGTACACCTATGACGAGCGAGGACACCGGATCGCACAGACTGACGCGCTCGGCAACACGTTCCGCTTCGAAACGGACGCCGCAGGGCTTCCGGTGCGGGCCGTGGACCCGCGCGGCAGCGTCGTCACCGTGCTACGGAACGCGTTCGGGCGCGTCGTGCGGATCGAGGACCCGGTCGGCGGAACCGTCCGGCAGGAGTGGGACCCGGACGGCCGGCTGCTGTGGCGGGAGCGCGCCGACGGCGGTCGGGAGACCTGGTCGTACGACGCCGAGGGCAACCTCACGTCGCACCGCGACGCCGGTGGCTTCGTCACCACCTTCGAGTACGGCGCGTTCGACCTGCCGAGTGCCCGGACCGACCCGGACGGCACCCGCTACCGCTTCACCCACGACGCGGAGCTGCGGCTCGTCGGCGTGACCAACCCGCGCGGTGACGAATGGAGTTACCAGTACGACGCGGCGGGCCGCCTGACCGGCGAAGCGGACTTCAACGGCCGCAGGCTCGGATACGTTCTCGACGCCGCCGGTCACCAGGTGGAGCGGACCGACGGCACCGGGCAGACGGTCCGCCTCACCCGCGATGCCGCCGGGCGGGTGGTGACGGCGCGGACGGACGACGGCGACGTCACCACCCTGCGCTACGACACGGCTGGCCGGCTGGTCGAGGCCGTGAACCCCGGCAGCAGGGTCGCCTACGGCTACGACGCCCTGGGCAGGATCCTCACCGAAACCGTCGACGGCCGTACGGTCACCAGCCAGTACGACCTACTGGGCCGGCGGACACGGCGCACCACACCGTCCGGCGCCGCCTCGCACTGGTCGTACGACTCGGCGGGGCTGCCCACGTCGCTCGTCACCGACGCCGGAGAGCTGGCCTTCACCCACGACGCGGCCGGCCGGGAAACCGCCCGCGGCCTGGCCGGCGCGGCGCTGCTGACGCAGTCCTGGGACGCGGGCCACCGCCTCGTCGAGCAAGTCGTCAGTTCCGGCGCGCAGGGCGGCGCGCAGGTGCGCCAGGCCCGCTCGTACGCCTACCGCGGGGACGGCCACGTCACCTCGGTCACCGACCGGCTGGGCGGCACCCGCAGGTTCGACCTGGATCATGCGGGCCGCGTCACCCGGGTGTCGGCCGACACCTGGACCGAGACCTACGCCTACGACGAACTGGGTAACCTCACCGACGCCACCCACCCCGCTCCCGGCGGACAGGACACACAGGGCCCGCTGCGGCACACCGGCACGAAGGTCACCTCGGCGGGCCGCACCACGTACGAGCACGACGGCCAGGGCCGCGTGGTCCGCATGATCCGGCGCACGCTGTCCGGACTGCGGCGGATCTGGACCTACGTCTGGGACGCCGACGACCGCCTCACCGAGGCCGTGACGCCCGACAGCGGTGTGTGGCGGTACCGCTACGACGTACTCGGTCGGCGAACAGCCAAGTGGCGCGTGCACGAGGACGGCTCCGTCGGCGACGAGACCCTCTTCAGCTGGGACCGCGCCACCCTGGCGGAGCAGCAAAGGCTCCGCGACGGGCGGGTGGAGACCGACACCTGGGAGTGGGAGCCGGGCACTCACCGGGCGGCGGCCCAGGTACGGACCCGTCGGGGCACCGACGCCCAGGACGCGATCGACAGGCAGTTCTACGCGATCGTCACCGACCTGGCCGGGACCCCCAGCGAGCTGATCGACGAGGAGGGCGCGGTCGCCTGACGGGCCGCCACCAGCCTGTGGGGACGCCCCCTGACCGGCGGCGACGACCTCTGCCCGCTGGCTTTCCCGGGCCAGTACCGTGACCCGGAGACGGGCCTGCACTACAACCTGGCCCGCTACTACGACCCGGACACGGCGAGCTACCTCACCCCCGACCCCCTCGGCCTGCTCCCGGCCCCGAACCACCACAGGTACGTCGACAACCCGCTGCGCTGGATCGACCCGCTGGGCCTGGAGGGGGACACCGGCCCGGTCCGGGTGTACGACGACTCGACATACAACAAGCATGGTTCGGGGAATAGTTCGTCGGCCAAGGGTGAGATCAGCCGTGCGCCCAGCAATGGTCAAGCCGCGCTGGATCGGTCCATTGCCCTGGGCGACCCGAACAATCCGAACAAGTTCCGGCGACTCGGCGTCGACCATGTCAACAACGAGATCGTGGTGCTGGACCGCCACGAGTACGTCACCGACAAGGACGGCAAGATCGTCAAGGAGGTCTACCACGGTCATGTTCAGTCCAAGTATCCGTCGGAGACCGTCCACGAAGGCGATCTGACCAAGCTGAAGAAGGCAGGCATGATTAACAACACCAAGAAGCAGCGGGTGCTCCCACCCAAGTGCGATGGCTGACGAGCGGAAGAGGTTGGCTTGTGGTGCCTGAGTGGGACTGGAAGAGCGGCGAGGGCGTGTCGCGCATCGACGATCCGGCCGAAGTGGACGCCGCGTTTGAGCGTGGTGAGTGGCCGCTGGGTTCAGCGGTGATCGGTCTGGCATTCAATTGCTCGCCGGAAGTCGCCTCGCCGCGGATTGTCCGGGCCATGCGGCTACCAGATCTTGATCAGCGGGGATTCGCCTTCACTGCAGCCGGTGTCGTGGCACGAATCCATGGGAGATTGACGCCGGAACTGTACGCCGTACTGCGCGCAGAGGACCCCGATGGTCTCGCTGAATACGCCATCAGGGACACATTGACCTTCGTGCCGTTCCGGGATCTGCCGCCATGGTTCAAGTGGCGGAAGGTCGTCACAAGAGTGCGGAACAAGCTGGAAGGTTGGTGGCTGCGCACCGAGGACGCGGTGAGCGACGCCTGGCGGGCCCTGCGCGGTCGGCGTTCATGAACAGGGCGAGTACGCATGGTACGGCCGGGTGAGCGCAGTGTCCGCATGGGACTGGGAAACCGGCGAGGGGCTGTTGGGTCTCGACGACTCTGCGGACTGGGATGCCGCGTTCTCGCGCGGCGAGAACCACCTCGGCACTGCGGCGATCGGGTTGGCCTTCAACTGTCCACTGGGGGAGGCGTCGCCCCGTATCGTCCGGGCGACGCGGTTGCCGGACCGGGACCAGCGGGGGTTCGCGTTCACGGCGGTGGGCACTGCGGCCCGGCTCAACGGGGCGTTGACGCCGGAGCTGTACGCCGTGCTGCGAGCGGCGGGCCCCGGCCGTATGAGCGTCGCCGTGAACGCCGTCGACGACACCCTGACCTTCGTACCGTTCCGGGATCTGCCGCCGTGGCTCAAGTGGTGGAAGGTCGCGTCGAAGGTGTTGGACAAACTGGAGACCTGGCGGCTGGAATCCGCCTACGCGGTAAGTGACGCCTGGCGGGCTTTGCGAGGCCGACGTTCCTGAGGAGCGACGGGCCGGTCTTTCCGTCGGGCTTCAGTGAAGGTGTGAGGAAGCGCACGATGACAGTGAACGACTCCGCGGTTCCGGGACAGGCACTCGCTCGTGAGATCTTCGGTCCGCTGGGCGGTGTCGTCGAGATCGGAGCCGTGGCCGCCACGGGAACGTGGGACGTCGCGCGGGCCTCGGTGGTCGGCTTGGTGAGTCGTCATCGGGGCGAGGTGGACCGGCTCCTGGTGCTCGTGCGTGAGATCGGGCGGTTCTCCGAGCCGAGCATGGCGATTGTGGACGAACTCGGCTGGCTGCGTGAGCACCCCGTCACAGCCCCCTCGTTGCTGCTGTGGGCCGTCGGCATCGAGGAGATTCCGCCACGGCTCGAGGACCTGGAACAACCGCGCGCGGTACGGCGCATGTGCTATATGGGAGCGGATCTCCAGCTCACCCGTCTGCTGCAGGCGATGGTGACCGCCGCCGCCGTCGCCGGCCGGAGGACCGCCGCCGACTCGGCAGGGAAGATCGCGGAGGCACTGGACGTCGCTCTGCTACTGGCGAACCGGAGTGATCCCGCCGCGGCGGCCACGGTCTTCAGGATGTGGCGGACGGCCTGCCTGCCCGACATCCTCCGTCCTGACTCGGACGCCACCGCCGCGGGCAGGTCGGCGTTCCGCTCGTTCGCCCACGCGCTGGAGGACCGTCTCGATCCGTGACGACGTGTGGTCTGCTCGTTCGGTGTCTCCCACGCCGGAGTGGGGCGGGCTGGACTCCGGCCTCCGTGAAGGATCCGCCGACGTGTTCAGCGCGAACATTCCCAGAAAGACACACGAACTGCTCTGATCGTCGGGCGGGGGGTGGATCGGCCTGCCCCAGGCCCTCTCGAAGCGCTGATCAGGAACTGAGCCGCGTCACCGGTCACCGGGGCGGGGCGACGGGCCGAGATCCGGTGGGTTCGGTGCCCACCTCGGCCCAGACGGTCTTGAGCGGAGGCGGGCCGGGGACGACTCCCCAGCGGTCGGCGAGGGCGTCCACGAGCAGCAGGCCGCGGCCGGCCTCGGCGTCGTCGGCGGAGTGCTGCGGGCACGGCAGCCGGTCACCGCGTGTGTCGGTGACCTCGATGCGGAGGGCGTCACCGATGACGTACAGCAACAGCCGGAAGTCCCGGCCGGAGACGCGGCCATGGGTGACGGCGTTGGCCGCCAGCTCCGCGACGATGAGTTCCGCCGGATGCGACGACAGTCCCCACGTGCGCAGTTGCTCAATGGCAAGCAGCCGGGCGAGACGGGCGCCGCGAGGCGTGGAGGACAGCCGGAGGCTGAAGTTCCGGACGGGGACGGCAGCAAGTCGGGGCGCGGGGTCACTGATTTCCTGATTCACGTCACTCAGCGTGGCCGAATCTGCTTCCGTGGATGAGTGACAACGCCTGCACGTACCGTCACTGTCCCGGCTTTTGTCTCGGCTGTCTCGGCTGTCCCGGGCGTTGTTACGAGTACGAGTACGCGCCGGGGGAGGAACCGTGGACGAGGGTGTCGACGAGGCGGGCTGGGACGTCGAGCCGGGCGACGAGATCGAGCCGGTGGTGCAGGCGGTGGGCCGCCTGCTCAAGGTCTGCCGGGAGGCGGCCGGGGTGAGCGTGTCCGAGCTGGCGGCCGCCCTCACGTACGGCGAGGACATGGTCCGCAAGATCGAGCATGGGGCCCGCATTCCCCGCCCGGAGTACCTGGACAGGGCGGACCAGATCCTGAAGGCGCAGGGGCATCTGCGGGCCTTCATGGACGACATGTGCAAGGCCCGGTATCCGAAGAAGGTGCGGCAGCTGGCCGAGCTGGAGGAACGGTCGGTGTAGATGCTGCTGTACAGCAACCACAACATCCATGGGCTGTTGCAGACGGAGGAGTACGCGCGGGCGCTGCTGCGCACCTGGCGTCCGGCCTACTCGCCGGACGAGCTGGAGCGTATGGTGACCGCTCGCATGGCCCGGAAGTCCGTCTTCGAGCGCTCGCCCGCACCGGAGTTCGGCTTCGTCCTGGAAGAGGTGACGCTGCGCCGCCCGATCGGGGACACAATGGTGCTGCGCCGACAGCTCGAACACATGCTGGAAGTGGCGAGGTTGCCGTTCGTGGAGCTTCAGGTGATGCCGACCGCCCACGCGAACCACCCGGGAACGGGGGGCCGTATCCAAGTGCTGAAGTTCGCGGACGGTACGGGGATGGGGCGTACCGACGGTGACTTCGGAGGCCGCCCGGTCTCGCACCCCAGGCAGCTCCGCGTCCTTGATCTGCGCTATGGCATCATCCGGGCTCAGGCGCTCACACCAGACGCTCACACCAGAGGAGTCTCTGGTCTTCATCGAGCAAACGCTGGGAGAGCTATGAGTACGCCGGAACTCCACTGGTCCAAGAGCAGCTACAGCGACAGCAGCAACGGCAACGACTGCATCGAAGTCGCCCCCACCCCCACCACAGTCCACGTCCGCGACTCCAAGAACACATCCGGCCCGCGCCTCGCGCTCACGCCGGAGGCATGGGCGGACTTCGTGGCCTACGCGTCGCGGAGCTGACCCCGCGACGATCGCGCCCCACGCGAAGCCGGAGCCTCGCGGGGGCGCGGCGGATCAGCCGGCGTCCTCGATGATGTCGAGCGGCGGGAGGTGCCTGACGATCTCGATGGTGGTGAGACTGACCGTCACGATGCGCCTGAGCAGGTCGACGACGTAACGCGGGTCGTCGGACCAGTCGTTTGGGATTGCTGACGATGCCGGACTTGGGGTCGGTCCTCACCTGGTACCGGTCGATGATCCACTCGATGGCGGAGCGCGACCCGAGCTGGTACTCGTACGCCTCCTCCGGGATGCATGACGCGGCACGGCGTTTCCTGGCGGAGTTCGGCGCCGTGGGAGTGCCCCACCGGGACCCGTCGGACTCGATGCCGTGGATGGAGTTCTCGCTCGACCCCCTGCTGGCGATCTGGGACGCGGAGATCATCGACGACCTCGCCGAGCAGGCCGGCGTCGACCTGTATCCCCTCGGGATGCGTGACCGGGGGAACCAGTACCAGTACCTGGCCATGGCGGAGGACGGGGCGGTGTACGCCGGCATGGACGACGTCCGGCTGCTGGCCCCGACACCCGATGAGGCGCTGCGGGGGCTCACCACCCGGATCAGGCCCGAGGCAACCCCCTGATCATTCGGTGCGGGGACGCGCCCCTCGCGGGTTTGCTCCCCGCCACCTCCGGGGTAATCTCTTCCGCCCGATTGGCCAGCCACGGTCTCCGTGTGGCAAACTGTCGGAGTTGCTCGGTCGAGCGTTGATGCTGCGCGCCTCCCGTCGGGAGGACCGGAAGCGAGTCCCACAGTACTCGTCGTCCCTGGTGAGGGGCGGACGTACGGGAATCTTCCGGGAAGCGTATGTGCAGCGCCGGCCAGGCGCCCGGTGGGCCTTTCGCCCCCGGTCCGCGGTTCTGGTACGGCCGTGTCAATCCCGCAGGGATGTTCGAACAAGGGACATTCATGTCAGCGAGAGTGCGACACGCCCGACCGCGTGGGTCGGAGGACAAGATGTGGAACACCGGGTTCCAGAGCGTAAAGAGAGACAGGACTACGGAGTAGCCATGGCGGGACAGAAGATCCGCATCCGGCTCAAGGCCTACGACCACGAGGTCATCGACTCTTCGGCGAAGAAGATCGTCGAGACGGTGACTCGCACTGGTGCGTCGGTCGCGGGCCCGGTGCCGCTGCCCACTGAGAAGAACGTGTACTGCGTCATCAAGTCGCCGCACAAGTACAAGGACTCGCGCGAGCACTTCGAGATGCGCACGCACAAGCGCCTGATCGACATCCTCGATCCGACCCCCAAGACCGTTGACTCTCTGATGCGACTCGACCTCCCGGCCGGTGTCGACATCGAGATCAAGCTCTGAGGGCGGTGATCTGAAGATGACCAAGCAGATCAAGGGCATCCTGGGCGAGAAGCTCGGCATGACGCAGGTGTGGGACGAGAACAACCGTGTTGTTCCGGTCACCGTCGTCAAGGCCGGCCCCAACGTCGTCACCCAGGTCCGTACGAACGACGTCGACGGCTACGAGTCGGTCCAGATCGCCTTCGGCGAGATCGACCCGCGCAAGGTGAACAAGCCCCTCAAGGGCCACTTCGCCAAGGCCGACGTCACCCCCCGCCGTCACCTCGTCGAGATCCGCACGGCCGACGCCGCCGAGTACACGCTCGGCCAGGAAGTCACCGCCGAGGTCTTCGAGTCCGGCGTGAAGGTCGACGTCACCGGCAAGAGCAAGGGCAAGGGCTTCGCCGGTGTCATGAAGCGTCACAACTTCAAGGGCCTCGGCGCCGGTCACGGCACCCAGCGCAAGCACCGCTCGCCGGGCTCCATCGGTGGCTGCGCCACCCCGGGCCGCGTGTTCAAGG
Organism: Streptomyces sp. NPDC059454; assembly: GCF_042749965.1. Classification (NCBI taxonomy): domain Bacteria; kingdom Bacillati; phylum Actinomycetota; class Actinomycetes; order Kitasatosporales; family Streptomycetaceae; genus Streptomyces; species Streptomyces sp. NPDC059454. The sequence continues at coordinate 10,089 of NZ_JBHYVC010000086.1, forward strand.
GCCTCCGCATGGCGGGTCGCATGGGCAACGAGCGGGTCACCACCCAGAACCTGACCGTCCACGCCGTTGACGCGGAGAAGGGTCTGCTGCTCATCAAGGGCGCGGTTCCCGGTCCGAACGGCGGCCTCGTCCTGGTCCGCACCGCGGCCAAGGGGGCCTGAGGTAACCGATGAGCACTGTTGACATCCTTTCGCCTGCCGGCGAGAAGACCGGAAGCGTCGAGCTCCCCGCGGAGATCTTCGGCGTGGAGAAGATCAGCATTCCGCTGATCCACCAGGTCGTCGTCGCGCAGAACGCCGCTGCCCGCCAGGGCACGCACAAGACCAAGCGTCGCGGTGAAGTCCGTGGTGGCGGCCGCAAGCCGTACCGCCAGAAGGGCACCGGCCGCGCCCGTCAGGGCTCGACCCGCGCTCCGCAGTTCGCCGGCGGTGGCGTCGTCCACGGCCCGCAGCCGCGTGACTACTCGCAGCGGACCCCGAAGAAGATGAAGGCCGCGGCCCTGCGCCACGCCCTCACCGACCGGGCCCGCCACAACCGCATTCACGTCGTCACCGGCGTGATCGAGGGTGAGACGCCCTCCACGAAGGCCGCTCGGACGCTGTTCGGCAAGATCTCGGAGCGCAAGAACCTGCTCCTGGTCGTCGACCGCGCCGACGAGGCCGCGTGGCTGTCCGCCCGCAACCTGCCCCAGATCCACATTCTGGAGCCGGGCCAGCTGAACACGTACGACGTTCTCGTCTCGGACGACGTGGTCTTCACCCAGGCCGCTTTCGAGTCCTTCGTCGCCGGCCCGAACAAGGCCAACGACAACGAAGGGAGCGAGGTCTGATGGCTGCCCGTCACCCCTCCATCGCCTCCAAGGCGGCCAAGAAGGCCAAGGCCGTGCGCGTCGCCAAGGCGCGCCGCCACGAGGCCGAAGGCAAGAACACCGTCGTCACCCCGGCGAGCAAGGCATACACGGACCCCCGTGACGTCCTGCTGAAGCCGGTCGTGTCGGAGAAGAGCTACGCGCTCATCGACGAGAACAAGTACACGTTCATCGTCGACCCCAACGCGAACAAGACCCAGATCAAGCAGGCCGTCCAGGCGGTCTTCGAGGTCAAGGTCACCGGGGTCAACACGATCAACCGCATCGGCAAGCGCAAGCGCACCAAGACCGGTTTCGGTCAGCGTGCGGCGACCAAGCGCGCGATCGTGACCCTCGCCGAGGGCGACCGTATCGACATCTTCGGCGGTCCGACCGCGTAAGCGGTCAGGATCGTTCGATATCGGACGAGGACTGAGAAATGGGTATCCGCAAGTACAAGCCGACGACTCCGGGCCGTCGTGGCTCCAGCGTCGCCGACTTCGTCGAGGTCACGCGGTCCACGCCGGAGAAGTCGCTGGTCCGTCCCCTGCACAGCAAGGGCGGCCGTAACAATTCCGGTCGTGTGACCGTGCGCCACCAGGGTGGTGGCCACAAGCGCGCCTACCGCGTGATCGACTTCCGTCGTCACGACAAGGACGGCGTGCCGGCGAAGGTCGCGCACATCGAGTACGACCCCAACCGCACCGCGCGCATCGCGCTGCTGCACTACGCCGACGGCGAGAAGCGCTACATCCTCGCCCCGCGCAACCTGCAGCAGGGCGACCGCGTCGAGAACGGTCCCGGGGCCGACATCAAGCCGGGCAACAACCTGGCCCTCCGCAACATCCCGGTCGGTACCACGATCCACGCGATCGAGATCCGTCCCGGTGGCGGTGCCAAGTTCGCCCGCTCCGCCGGTGCCTCCGTGCAGCTGCTCGCGAAGGAGGGCACGATGGCCCACCTCCGCATGCCGTCCGGAGAGATCCGCCTGGTCGACCAGCGCTGCCGCGCCACGGTCGGCGAGGTCGGCAACGCCGAGCAGAGCAACATCAACTGGGGCAAGGCCGGCCGTAAGCGGTGGCTGGGCGTCCGCCCGACCGTCCGTGGTGTCGTGATGAACCCGGTCGACCACCCGCACGGTGGTGGTGAGGGCCGGACCTCCGGTGGCCGCCACCCCGTGTCCCCCTGGGGCAAGAAGGAAGGCCGTACTCGTTCGCCCAAGAAGGCGTCGAACAAGTACATCGTCCGCCGCCGCAAGACGAACAAGAAGCGCTAAGGACGGGTTGAGATGCCTCGTAGCTTGAAGAAGGGACCCTTCGTCGACGACCACCTGATCAAGAAGGTGGACGTCCAGAACGAAGCCGGTACCAAGAACGTCATCAAGACCTGGTCCCGTCGCTCGATGATCGTCCCGGCGATGCTGGGCCACACGATCGCGGTGCACAACGGCAAGACCCACATCCCGGTGTTTGTCACCGAGTCGATGGTCGGCCACAAGCTCGGCGAGTTCTCGCCGACCCGCACCTTCCGGGGCCACGTCAAGGACGACCGGAAGTCGAAGCGCCGCTAGTCGGCGGGGTGCAATCGACCATGACAGACACTGAAGGGACAACCATGGAAGCCAGGGCCCAGGCGCGGTACATCCGCGTCACGCCCATGAAGGCCCGCCGCGTGGTGGACCTCATCCGTGGCATGAGTGCCACGGAGGCTCAGGCGGTCCTGCGTTTCGCCCCGCAGGCCGCGAGCGTGCCGGTCGGCAAGGTGCTGGACAGCGCCATCGCCAACGCCGCGCACAACTACGACCACACCGACGCCGACAGCCTCGTCATCTCCGAGGCGTACGTCGACGAGGGCCCGACCCTGAAGCGGTTCCGTCCGCGTGCCCAGGGCCGCGCCTACCGGATCCGCAAGCGGACCAGCCACATCACCGTGGTCGTCAGCAGCAAGGAAGGAACCCGGTAATGGGCCAGAAGGTTAACCCGCATGGGTTCCGGCTCGGCATCACCACCGACTTCAAGTCGCGTTGGTACGCCGACAAGCTGTACAAGGACTACGTCAAGGAAGACGTCGCCATCCGTCGGATGATGACGTCCGGCATGGAGCGCGCCGGCATCTCGAAGGTGGAGATCGAGCGCACCCGTGACCGCGTGCGTGTGGACATCCACACCGCCCGTCCCGGCATCGTCATCGGCCGCCGCGGCGCCGAGGCCGACCGTATCCGCGGTGACCTGGAGAAGCTGACCGGCAAGCAGGTCCAGCTGAACATCCTCGAGGTCAAGAGCCCGGAGACGGACGCTCAGCTGGTGGCCCAGGCCGTCGCCGAGCAGCTCTCCTCCCGCGTCTCCTTCCGTCGTGCCATGCGCAAGAGCATGCAGGGCACGATGAAGGCCGGCGCCAAGGGCATCAAGATCCAGTGCGGTGGCCGCCTCGGCGGCGCCGAGATGTCCCGCTCGGAGTTCTACCGCGAGGGCCGTGTGCCCCTGCACACGCTCCGCGCGAACGTGGACTACGGCTTCTTCGAGGCCAAGACGACCTTCGGCCGCATCGGTGTGAAGGTCTGGATCTACAAGGGCGACGTCAAGAACATCGCCGAGGTCCGCGCCGAGAACGCCGCAGCCCGCGCCGGCAACCGCCCGGCCCGTGGTGGCGGCGGCGCCGACCGCCCGGCCCGTGGCGGCCGCGGTGGCGAGCGTGGCGGTCGCGGCCGCAAGCCGCAGCAGGCTCCCGCTGCCGAGGCCCCCAAGGCCGAGGCTCCGGCTGCCGCTCCGGCTGAGAGCACCGGAACGGAGGCCTGACCGACATGCTGATCCCCCGTAGGGTCAAGCACCGCAAGCAGCACCACCCGAAGCGCCGTGGCCAGGCCAAGGGCGGCACGACGGTCGCGTTCGGCGAGTACGGCATTCAGGCCCTCACGCCGGCGTACGTGACCAACCGCCAGATCGAGGCGGCCCGTATCGCGATGACCCGCCACATCAAGCGTGGCGGCAAGGTCTGGATCAACATCTACCCGGACCGCCCGCTCACGAAGAAGCCGGCCGAGACCCGCATGGGTTCCGGTAAGGGTTCTCCCGAGTGGTGGATCGCGAACGTGCACCCGGGCCGGGTCATGTTCGAGCTGTCCTACCCCAACGAGAAGATCGCCCGTGAGGCGCTGACTCGTGCGGCCCACAAGCTGCCGATGAAGTGCCGGATCGTCAAGCGCGAGGCAGGTGAAGCGTGATGTCGGCCGGTACCAAGGCGTCCGAGCTGCGCGAGCTGGGCAACGAGGAGCTTCTGGCGAAGCTCCGCGAGGCCAAGGAAGAGCTGTTCAACCTCCGCTTCCAGGCGGCGACGGGTCAGCTCGAGAACCACGGTCGGCTGAAGGCCGTCCGTAAGGACATCGCGCGGATCTACACCCTGATGCGCGAGCGCGAGCTGGGCATCGAAACGGTGGAGAACGCATGAGCGAGAACAACGTGACTGAGACGAACACCGAGGCTCGGGGCGACCGCAAGACCCGTGAGGGCATCGTCGTCAGCGACAAGATGGACAAGACCGTCGTCGTCGCCGTCGAGGACCGCAAGAAGCACGCGCTGTACGGCAAGGTCATCCGCAGCACGAGCAAGCTCAAGGCCCACGACGAGCAGAACGCCGCCGGCGTCGGCGACCGCGTCCTCCTGATGGAGACCCGGCCGCTGTCCGCCACGAAGCACTGGCGCATCGTCGAGATCCTCGAGAAGGCCAAGTAGGTAATTCCCGCAAGGGAATTCCAAAAGTACGTTCCTGCGGGGCATTCCTCGCAGGGCAGTTCCGCCAGGCTCCGGGGGCCGTTCGCTCAAGCGGTTGAGCGGCCCCTGGGGAACCGGCAGACAAACAGGAGATAGACGTGATCCAGCAGGAGTCGCGACTGCGTGTCGCCGACAACACGGGTGCGAAGGAAGTCCTCTGCATCCGTGTGCTCGGTGGCTCCGGTCGCCGCTACGCGGGCATCGGTGACGTCATCGTCGCCACCGTCAAGGACGCGATCCCCGGTGGCAACGTGAAGAAGGGTGACGTCGTCAAGGCGGTCATCGTTCGCACCGTCAAGGAGCGCCGCCGTCCGGACGGCTCGTACATCCGCTTCGACGAGAACGCCGCCGTCATTCTGAAGAACGACGGCGACCCTCGTGGCACCCGTATCTTCGGTCCGGTGGGCCGTGAGCTGCGCGAGAAGAAGTTCATGAAGATCATCTCCCTCGCGCCGGAGGTGCTGTGAGCATGAAGATCAAGAAGGGCGACCTGGTCCAGGTCATCACCGGTAAGGACAAGGGCAAGCAGGGCAAGGTCATCGCGGCCTTCCCCCGTGAGGACCGCGTCCTGGTCGAGGGTGTCAACCGGGTCAAGAAGCACACCAAGGCCGGCCCGACCGCAGGCGGTTCGCAGGCCGGCGGCATCGTGACCACCGAGGCCCCGGTCCACGTCTCCAACGTCCAGCTGGTCGTGGAGAAGGACGGCAACAAGGTCGTCACGCGCGTCGGTTACCGCTTCGACGACGAAGGCAACAAGATCCGCGTTGCCAAGCGGACGGGTGAGGACATCTGATGACGACCACCACCAGCCCGCGTCTGAAGACGAAGTACCGCGAGGAGATCGCGGGCAAGCTGCGCGAGCAGTTCTCCTACGAGAACGTCATGCAGGTTCCCGGCCTCGTCAAGATCGTGGTCAACATGGGTGTGGGCGACGCCGCCCGCGACTCCAAGCTGATCGAGGGCGCCATCCGCGACCTCACCACGATCACCGGTCAGAAGCCGGCCGTCACCAAGGCCCGCAAGTCCATCGCGCAGTTCAAGCTGCGTGAGGGCCAGCCGATCGGTGCCCACGTCACGCTCCGTGGCGACCGCATGTGGGAGTTCCTGGACCGCACCCTGTCGCTCGCGCTGCCGCGCATCCGCGACTTCCGCGGTCTGTCCCCCAAGCAGTTCGACGGCCGTGGCAACTACACCTTCGGTCTCACGGAGCAGGTCATGTTCCACGAGATCGACCAGGACAAGATCGACCGCACCCGGGGTATGGACATCACCGTGGTGACCACGGCGACCAACGACGAAGAGGGCCGCGCCCTTCTCCGTCACCTCGGCTTCCCCTTCAAGGAGGCGTGAGCGAGATGGCGAAGAAGGCTCTGATCGCGAAGGCTGCTCGCAAGCCCAAGTTCGGTGTGCGTGGCTACACCCGCTGCCAGCGCTGTGGCCGCCCGCACTCCGTGTACCGCAAGTTCGGCCTGTGCCGCGTGTGCCTTCGTGAGATGGCTCACCGTGGCGAGCTGCCGGGCGTGACCAAGAGCTCCTGGTAGTCCGGGTAATTCCCGACTCCCAGGGCTCTCGGTAAGCAATGGGAACGGTGGGAGGCCCACTCCGTATGGCTTAGGCTTGCGGGGTTGGGCACCTGCCGTGCCCGCACGCACGCGGGCAGCTGCCCGCACATGTTTGCTTACTACGCCGTAGGTCCACCGCGCCGCACCCGTCCCGTCTCGGATCGGGGAGAGGGATGGCGCACCAGGAAACCCCGGCGAGAGAGGCCGAAGGCCAATTCATGACCATGACTGATCCGATCGCAGACATGCTCACGCGTCTGCGGAACGCGAACTCGGCGTACCACGACACCGTGGCGATGCCGCACTCGAAGATCAAGTCGCACATCGCGGAGATCCTCCAGCAGGAGGGCTTCATCACGGGCTGGAAGACCGAGGACGCCGAGGTCGGCAAGAACCTCGTCCTCGAGCTGAAGTTCGGTCCGAACCGTGAGCGCTCCATCGCGGGCATCAAGCGGATCTCCAAGCCCGGTCTCCGGGTGTACGCGAAGTCCACCAACCTGCCGAAGGTCCTGGGCGGCCTGGGCGTGGCGATCATCTCCACGTCCCACGGGCTCCTCACTGGACAGCAGGCCGGCAAGAAGGGCGTAGGCGGAGAAGTCCTCGCCTACGTCTGGTAGCGGAAGGGAACGGAGGAAACAGCTATGTCGCGCATCGGCAAGCTCCCCATCGCGGTTCCCGCCGGCGTGGACGTCACCATCGACGGCCGTACGGTTTCGGTCAAGGGCCCCAAGGGCACGCTGACCCACACCGTCGTGGCGCCGATCGAGATCGCCAAGGGCGAGGACGGCGTTCTGAACGTCACCCGCCCCAACGACGAGCGTCAGAACAAGGCCCTGCACGGCCTGTCCCGCACGCTGGTGGCGAACATGATCACCGGCGTGACCCAGGGTTACGTGAAGAAGCTCGAGATCAGCGGTGTCGGTTACCGCGTGCTCGCCAAGGGTTCGAACCTGGAGTTCTCCCTCGGCTACAGCCACTCGATCACGGTCGAGGCCCCCGAGGGCATCACCTTCAAGGTCGAGAACCCGACCCGTTTCTCGGTCGAGGGCATCGACAAGCAGAAGGTCGGCGAGGTTGCGGCCAACATCCGCAAGCTGCGCAAGCCCGACCCGTACAAGGCCAAGGGCGTCAAGTACGAGGGCGAAGTCATCCGCCGCAAGGTCGGAAAGGCGGGTAAGTAAGCCATGGCATACGGGCAGAAGATCCTCAAGGGCGACGCCTACAAGCGTGCTGCTATCAAGCGTCGTCACATCCGGATCCGCAAGAACGTCTCTGGTACCGCCGAGCGTCCCCGCCTGGTCGTGACCCGCTCCAACCGCCACATCGTGGCGCAGGTGATCGACGACCTGAAGGGTCACACCCTGGCGTCGGCGTCCACCCTGGACGCGTCCGTCCGCGGTGGCGAGGGCGACAAGTCCGCGCAGGCCAAGCAGGTCGGCGCCCTCGTCGCGGAGCGCGCCAAGGCCGCCGGTGTCGAGGCTGTCGTGTTCGACCGCGGTGGCAACCAGTACGCGGGGCGCATCGCCGCCCTGGCGGACGCCGCCCGCGAAGCCGGACTCAAGTTCTGAGTCGGTTCCGTAGCTAGCGGAAACAGAGAGAGGTAATTCCAATGGCTGGACCCCAGCGCCGCGGTGGCGGTGCCGGTGGCGGCGAGCGGCGGGACCGGAAGGGCCGTGACGGCGGCGCAGCTGCCGCCGAGAAGACCGCGTACGTTGAGCGCGTCGTCGCGATCAACCGCGTCGCCAAGGTTGTGAAGGGTGGTCGTCGCTTCAGCTTCACCGCGCTGGTCGTGGTGGGCGACGGTGACGGCACCGTGGGTGTCGGATACGGCAAGGCCAAGGAGGTGCCGGCCGCCATCGCCAAGGGTGTTGAGGAGGCCAAGAAGCACTTCTTCAAGGTCCCCCGCATCCAGGGCACCATCCCGCACCCCATCCAGGGTGAGAAGGCTGCCGGCGTCGTGCTGCTCAAGCCCGCGTCGCCCGGTACCGGTGTGATCGCCGGTGGTCCGGTGCGCGCCGTGCTCGAGTGCGCCGGTATCCACGACGTGCTGTCGAAGTCGCTCGGCTCCGACAACCAGATCAACATCGTGCACGCGACCGTGGCGGCCCTCAAGGGCCTGCAGCGTCCCGAGGAGATCGCGGCCCGCCGCGGTCTGCCGCTCGAGGACGTCGCCCCCGCGGCTCTTCTCCGTGCGCGTGCCGGGGCGGGTGCGTAATCATGGCGCAGCTCAAGGTTACGCAGGTCAAGTCCTACATCGGCAGCAAGCAGAACCACCGTGACACGCTGCGTTCGCTCGGCCTGAAGAAGGTCAACGACGTGGTCGTCAAGGAGGACCGCCCCGAGTTCCGCGGCATGGTGCACACCGTCCGCCACCTCGTGACGGTCGAGGAGGTCGACTGATCATGGCGGAGAACAACCCGCTCAAGATCCACAACCTCCGTCCCGCCCCCGGCGCCAAGACCGCGAAGACCCGTGTCGGTCGTGGTGAGGCGTCGAAGGGTAAGACGGCCGGTCGTGGTACCAAGGGCACCAAGGCCCGTTACCAGGTTCCGGAGCGCTTCGAGGGCGGCCAGATGCCGCTCCACATGCGCCTCCCGAAGCTGAAGGGCTTCAAGAACCCGTTCAAGACCGAGTACCAGGTCGTGAACCTCGACAAGCTGGCCGCGCTCTACCCCGAGGGTGGCGAGGTCACTGTCGAGGGTCTCGTGGCCAAGGGTGCCGTGCGCAAGAACAGCCTCGTCAAGGTCCTCGGCCAGGGCGAGATCTCCGTGGCGCTGCAGGTGACGGTCGACGCCGTCTCCGGCTCCGCCAAGGAGAAGATCACCGCCGCCGGCGGTACCGTCACCGAGCTCGTCTGACCTTTTCAGGTGTCTCGATGACGTAGAACGATCCCGACCGGGGATACCCCACATTTGGGGTATCCCCGGTTGGTCGTTCCTAGGGCGGCATGGTCGCCGGTAAGGTGGCCTGCGCTGCCCATTGACCTCGGGCGCCCCATGCGGGCACTCAGGGCGGCAGTTGACCGTTACGTAATCGTCCTTAGTCGGAATCTCAAGACCGTCACCCTTGACGCAGTTGCGCGGGGGGTCGCAGGAGGCACCGTGCTCACCGCGTTCGCCCGGGCGTTCAAGACGCCCGACCTGCGCAAGAAGCTGCTCTTCACGCTCGGCATCATCGTGGTGTACCGCATCGGTACCAACGTTCCCATTCCGGGCGTCGACTACCGCAACGTCCAGACCTGCATCGACAATGCCGAAGCCAATTCGGGCCTGTTCGGTCTGGTCAACATGTTCAGCGGCGGGGCGCTGCTCCAGATCACGATCTTCGCCCTGGGCATCATGCCGTACATCACCGCGGCCATCATCCTGCAGCTGCTGACCGTGGTGATCCCGCGTCTGGAAGCCCTCAAGAAGGAGGGCCAGGCCGGCACGGCGAAGATCACGCAGTACACCCGTTACCTGACGGTGGCACTGGCCATCCTGCAGGGCACCGGCCTGGTGGCCACCGCCCGCAGTGGCGCCCTGTTCCAGGGCTGCCCGGTCGCGAACCAGATCGTCCCGGACCAGTCGATCTTCGTGACCATCACCATGGTCGTCACCATGACCGCCGGTACGGCCTTCGTCATGTGGCTCGGTGAGCTCATCACCGACCGCGGCGTCGGCAACGGCATGTCGATCCTGATGTTCATCTCGATCGCCGCGACCTTCCCCTCCGCCCTGTGGGCCATCAAGGAGCAGGGCAGCCTCGCGGACGGCTGGATCGAGTTCGGCACCGTCATGCTCGTCGGGTTCGTCATGGTCGGTCTCGTCGTCTTCGTCGAGCAGGCCCAGCGCCGGATCCCCGTGCAGTACGCCAAGCGCATGGTCGGCCGCCGTTCCTACGGCGGTACGTCGACGTACATCCCGCTCAAGGTGAACCAGGCGGGTGTCATCCCCGTCATCTTCGCCGCGTCGCTGCTGTACATCCCGGCGCTGATCGTTCAGTTCTCCAGCTCGACGGCGGGCTGGGCGACCTGGGTCGAGGCGAATCTCGCCAACCCCGCAGCCACGGCGCACATCGTTCTGTACTTCTTCCTGATCGTGTTCTTCGCCTTCTTCTACGTGGCGATCTCCTTCAACCCCGAGGAAGTCGCCGACAACATGAAGAAGTATGGTGGCTTCATCCCGGGCATCCGGGCTGGCCGACCGACCGCTGAGTACCTCAGCTACGTACTCAACCGGATCACCTGGCCGGGTTCGCTGTACTTGGGTCTGATCTCTCTCGTGCCGACAATGGCGTTGGCTGGTTTCGGGGCGAACCAGAACTTCCCGTTCGGCGGGACCAGCATCCTGATCATCGTGGGTGTCGGTCTCGAGACGGTGAGGCAGATCGAGAGCCAGCTCCAGCAGCGCAATTACGAAGGGTTCCTCCGCTGATGCGAATCGTCCTCGTCGGGCCGCCGGGTGCTGGTAAAGGTACGCAGGCAACCCGCCTTGCCGAGAAACTGCGCATCCCGCACATTTCGACAGGCGACCTGTTCCGCGCCAACATCAGCCGGCAGACCGAGCTGGGGAAGCTCGCGAAGTCCTACATGGACGCGGGCAATCTCGTCCCCGACGAGGTCACCATCGCCATGGCCAAGGACCGCATGGAGCAGGCCGACGCCGAGGGCGGCTTCCTGCTGGACGGCTTCCCGCGCAACGTGTCGCAGGCCGAGGCGCTGGACGATCTGCTGCAGACCGAGGGCATCAAGCTGGACGCGGTCCTCGATCTGGAAGCCCCCGAGGACGAGGTAGTGAAGCGGATCGCCGGACGGCGGATCTGCCGCAAGGAGTCCGCGCACGTGTTCCACGTGACGTACAGCCCGCCGAAGCAGGAGGGCGTGTGCGACGTCTGCGGCGGTGAGCTGTACCAGCGGGACGACGACTCCGAGGAGACCGTGCGGACCCGGCTGGAGGTCTACCACACGCAGACCGAGCCGATCATCGGCTACTACCGGGCGCAGGGGCTGGTCGTCACCATCTCCGCGATGGGTCCCGTCGACGAGGTCACGGGGCGTGCGCTGGAGGCGCTGAAGCGCGGGGAGTAGTTCGATCCTGGTGGTTGCAGCCGCGGTTCCTTCGGTAAGGGGCCGCGGCTGCGGCTTGGCGGGGGCGGGTCGCGCGGCCCGGCGCTTGCGGGACGCCTCTCCCAGGGGCCCCGGCCCACCCTCCCCCCACTCTCGGGCTCCGCTGGAGCGGGAGGTGCTCCATCGCCCTGGGGGTACCTCCCAGGCCTTCGGGGCACTGGGGGAGGCGCGGCTGCCCGCGGCGAGCGGTGGCGTGCGGCTGCCCGCGGTGGCGGAGCCGGGGGCCCGTATCGTTGGAAGTGTTCGTACTCCCTTCTGGTCCAGGAAAGGCCGTCGTTCCCATGGTGCAGATCAAGAGCCCTGAGCAGATCGCCAAGATGCGTGAGGCGGGGCTGGTCGTCGCAGCCATCCACGCGGCCACCCGCGAGGCCGCCGTGCCCGGGGCCACGACGAAGGATCTGGACCAGGTCGCCCGCAAGGTGCTCGCCGAGCACAACGCCAAGCCGAACTTCCTCGGCTACGGGGGCTTCCCCGCGACGATCTGCACCTCGGTGAACGACGTCGTCGTCCACGGCATCCCCTCCGACGACGTCGTCCTCAAGGACGGCGACGTCATCTCCATCGACTGCGGCGCGATCATCGACGGCTGGCACGGCGACGCCGCGTACACCGCGTTCGTCGGGTCCGGCCATTCCCCGGAGGTGGTCGAGCTGTCCCGGGTGACCGAGGAGTCGATGTGGGCCGGCATCGCGGCCATGAAGCAGGGCAACCGGCTCGTCGACATCTCCCGCGCCGTCGAGACGTACATCCGGCGCCAGCCCAAGCCGGGCGGCGGCAAGTACGGGATCATCGAGGACTACGGCGGCCACGGCATCGGCACCGAGATGCACATGGACCCGCACCTGCTGAACTACGTCGACCGCAAGCGGGGCAAGGGCCCCAAGCTGGTCCCGGGCTTCTGCCTCGCCATCGAGCCGATGGTCTCCCTGGGCACCCCGAAGACGAAGGTCCTCTCCGACGACTGGACGGTCATCACCACCGACGGCACCTGGTCCTCCCACTGGGAGCACTCGGTCGCCCTCACCGAGCAAGGGCCGCTGGTCCTGACGGCCCCCGACGGCGGCAAGGCCAAGCTCGCGGAGATGGGCATCACGGCCGCCCCCGATCCGATCGGTTAAGGATCTCAGGGATGGGGCAGAATCCTCGATTCGTGTTTCCGGGTGCGCTGACGTAGACTGACTCGTCGGCTCCTGTGCACCCGCATGTCTGCATGTATCACACGCGGTGCACACCAGAGTCGATCAAGGTAGTCGATTCGAAGGGCGAAGCGTGGCCAAGAAGCAAGGTGCCATCGAGATCGAGGGCACTGTCGTCGAGTCTCTTCCGAACGCCATGTTCAAGGTCGAGCTCCAGAACGGCCACCAGGTCCTGGCACACATCAGCGGCAAGATGCGTATGCACTACATCCGCATCCTCCCTGACGACCGGGTCGTGGTGGAGCTGTCTCCGTACGACCTGACGCGTGGCCGGATCGTCTACCGGTACAAGTAGATCTTGCCCGCTCCCCGGTCCGCCGGGGTGATGGCACTGACCCGGAGAACCTCACACCCATGAAGGTCAAGCCGAGCGTCAAGAAGATCTGCGACAAGTGCAGGGTGATCCGCCGTCACGGCCGGGTCATGGTCATCTGCGAGAACCCGCGCCACAAGCAGCGCCAGGGCTGACCGCAGCACGACTCACCCTCTGCGACTTCCGCAGAACTTCGCGCGACGCGAGCAGTACACGTTCATACGCAGGTCCCGAGCCGCACGGCTCGACACCCCCGGCTCGGAGGCCGGGGACCCGGTCCGTACCTGGTACGGCGGGCTGGGATCCGGTCCTGTGGAAGACCTCCGACAATCAACTGGAGCCATTGAATGGCACGCGTTTCCGGTGTTGACATCCCGCGCGAAAAGCGCGTGGAGATCGCCCTCACCTACGTGTTCGGCATCGGCCGGACCCTTTCGCAGCAGACGCTGGCCGCCACCGGCGTCGACCCGAACACCCGCGTTCGCGACCTCTCCGAGGAGCAGCTCGTCGCGATCCGTGAGTTCGTGGACAGCAACATCAAGACCGAGGGTGACCTCCGTCGCGAGATCCAGGCCGACATCCGCCGCAAGGTCGAGATCGGTACCTACCAGGGTCTGCGGCACCGTCGCGGTCTGCCCGTCCGCGGTCAGCGCACCAGCACCAACGCGCGTACCCGCAAGGGCCCGCGTCGCGCCATCGCCGGCAAGAAGAAGCCGGGCAAGAAGTAGTCCGCAGCGGACCTCTGTCCACGGTCTTCGCTGTAGGACCGACCACCTCCCGTAGGAGAACGACATGCCCCCCAAGGGTCGTCAGGGCGCTGCCAAGAAGGTGCGCCGCAAGGAAAAGAAGAACGTCGCTCACGGCCACGCGCACATCAAGAGCACGTTCAACAACACGATCGTCTCGATCACGGACCCGTCCGGCAACGTGATCTCCTGGGCCTCCGCCGGCCACGTCGGCTTCAAGGGCTCCCGGAAGTCCACGCCGTTCGCCGCGCAGATGGCCGCCGAGTCGGCTGCCCGCCGCGCCCAGGAGCACGGCATGCGCAAGGTCGACGTGTTCGTCAAGGGTCCGGGTTCCGGTCGTGAGACCGCGATCCGCTCCCTGCAGGCCACGGGCCTCGAGGTCGGCTCCATCCAGGACGTCACCCCGACCCCGCACAACGGCTGCCGTCCGCCGAAGCGCCGTCGCGTCTGATCTCGCTCCACCAGGGTTTCACGGGCGGTACGACTCTTTCGGGTCGTATCGCCCGTACCCTTGCACTACCAAGTCGGGCGTCAAATAGCGGGCGCCCCTGACTGAAGGATCACCACCATGCTGATCGCTCAGCGTCCCTCGTTGACCGAAGAGGTCGTCGACGAATTCCGCTCCCGGTTCGTGATCGAGCCGCTGGAGCCGGGCTTCGGCTACACCCTCGGCAACTCCCTGCGCCGTACGCTCCTCTCCTCGATCCCGGGTGCGGCGGTCACGTCCATCCGCATCGACGGCGTCCTGCACGAGTTCACCACCGTGCCGGGTGTCAAGGAGGACGTCACCGACCTGATCCTCAACATCAAGCAGCTGGTCGTCTCCTCGGAGCACGACGAGCCGGTCGTGATGTACCTGCGCAAGCAGGGCCCAGGTCTGGTCACCGCCGCCGACATCGCGCCGCCGGCCGGTGTCGAGGTGCACAACCCCGACCTCGTCCTCGCCACGCTCAACGGCAAGGGCAAGCTGGAGATGGAGCTGACCGTCGAGCGCGGTCGCGGCTACGTCTCCGCCGTGCAGAACAAGCAGGTGGGCCAGGAGATCGGCCGTATCCCGGTCGACTCGATCTACTCGCCGGTTCTCAAGGTCACCTACAAGGTCGAGGCGACCCGTGTCGAGCAGCGCACCGACTTCGACAAGCTGATCGTCGACGTCGAGACCAAGCAGGCGATGCGTCCGCGTGACGCCATGGCCTCCGCCGGCAAGACCCTGGTCGAGCTGTTCGGTCTCGCCCGCGAGCTGAACATCGACGCCGAGGGCATCGACATGGGCCCGTCCCCCACGGACGCCGCCCTCGCCGCCGACCTGGCGCTGCCGATCGAGGAGCTGGAGCTCACCGTTCGGTCGTACAACTGCCTCAAGCGTGAGGGCATCCACTCCGTGGGTGAGCTCGTCGCCCGCTCCGAGGCGGACCTGCTCGACATCCGCAACTTCGGTGCGAAGTCCATCGACGAGGTCAAGGCCAAGCTGGCCGGCATGGGCCTCGCGCTCAAGGACTCGCCTCCCGGGTTCGACCCCACCGCCGCGGCGGACGCGTTCGGCGCGGACGACGACGCGGATGCGGGCTTCGTGGAGACCGAGCAGTACTAAGAGCTCGGGCTCGACAGTTCGCGTCTGGCTGCGGGCCCGCTGTGGCTGGTCGCGCAGTTCCCCGCGCCCCTATGGGGCGCGGGGTCTCCGACAGACGACCGTCTGCTCGGATACTGACCCCGGTACCTGATACGGCCGGGGCAGACACCTAGGAGAGACACCATGCCGAAGCCCACCAAGGGTGCTCGTATGGGCGGCAGCGCCGCGCACGAGAAGCTCCTTCTCGCGAACCTCGCGAAGGCGCTGTTCGAGCACGGCCGCATCACCACCACCGAGGCGAAGGCGCGCAAGCTGCGTCCGTACGCCGAGCGTCTGGTCACCAAGGCGAAGAAGGGCGACCTTCACAACCGCCGTCAGGTGCTCCAGGTGATCACGGACAAGAGCATCGTCCACACGCTCTTCACCGAGATCGGCCCGCGGTACGAGAACCGTCCCGGTGGCTACACCCGCATCACCAAGATCGGCAACCGCCGTGGCGACAACGCGCCCATGGCCGTCATCGAGCTGGTCGAGGCGCTGACGGTGCAGCAGACCGCCGTCGGCGAGGCCGAGGCCGCCACGAAGCGTTCCGCGAAGGACGCCGAGGCCGCTGAGGCGAAGGCGGACCTGTCCAAGGACGAGGCTGCCGAGGCCCCGGCCGAGGAGTCGAAGGACGCGTAAGCGTCTGCCGGGGGCTGTTCGTTCGCGGCCGCGGCGCCGTCGTGGTTCGTCGTGCGGTTCCCCGCGCCCCCATGGGGCGCTGTTGCGGGCCCGTTCCTTTCAGGAGCGGGGCCGCTTGTTGGGGGGTGAGTGGAGCTTGGGGTGAGTGTTGAATTTCACCCCGGGTTGGTGGGGGTGCGGCTGGAACTTTACAAAGAC
>NZ_JBHYVC010000087.1:0-19690 GCF_042749965.1 Streptomyces sp. NPDC059454
CAGGCCCATCGCCGAAGGCGACGCGGAGTGCAGCGCAGCGGAACGCAGCGCCCTTGACGCGGACCGCGGAAGCACGACACTGACAAAGAAGCGAGTGGCCCAACGGTCACGTCTCCAACGTCCTAGGCGGCACCCAGTTCGCACCACACGAACTTGCCCCGGCTGCCGTCCCTGGCCAGCGGCTGCCACCCCCACACGTCGGCGCAGGCCCGCACCAGTGCCAAACCCCGGCCGTCCTCCCGTTCCAGGGCCGGGGCGAAGGGCCGGGGCGGCTCCGGCGGTGACGGGTCCGCGTCCCACGCCCCGATCCGCAGCACGCCCGTCGCCGACCAGTGCACCCGCAGTGCCGCCGGACCCTTCGTGTGGCGTACGGCGTTGGAGATCAGCTCCGTTGCCAGCAACTCCGCGACGTCGACCAGGCCGATCAGGCCGTGCATCGTGAGGATCAGACGGAGGGTGCGGCGGCAGACGGTCACGGCTCTGGGGTCGTTCGGGATGTGCAGGGAGTACTCCCACGGTTCGGTTTCGGGCATGCGGACTCCTGAGAGGTGGTGAGAGGTTGGGTGACGGTGTCATTGCCGTCTCGCCCGCTCCGGCACGGCAGGGCGGAGCGGTGCGCTTCCGTTACCCGGAGATGCGCACCGTGTGCGTTGCGTCATTGAAGGTAGACCTTAGATTTAACCTGCGGCAAGTGGGTCGCGTACTCTGACGCCCGAACGAGTGGCGCCGACAGGTGCGCTGAGTGAGGGGCGGTCGATGGGGACCAGACGCGAACCGACAGCACGACAGCTACGTCTGGCCGTTGAACTCCGTCGGCTTCGAGAGGCGGCAGGCCTCAGTGCCCGCGAGGCGGCGGCACTGCTCGGTGTGAACTCGGTGCAGATCAGTCAGATCGAGGCGGGCACCACAGGTGTCAGCGAGCAGCGACTGCGTCGACTGGCCGCCCATTACGCTTGTACAGACGGCGAACTGGTCGACGCGCTGGCCGCGATGGCGGCCGACCGGGTGCGCGGCTGGTGGGAGGAATACCGTGGCCTTCTGCCCACGGCGTTCCTGGACCTGTCAGAGCTGGAGCACCATGCCGCCTTCCGGTGGGACGTCGACTTCCTGCATGTCCCAGGGCTTCTGCAGACCGAGGACTACGCCCGGGCGCTCTTCTCGCGGAGGGTCCCCGAACTCCCCGACGACGAGCTCGAGTGGCGGGTGCGCCATCGGATGCAGCGGCGTGTTGTCATCGGGGGCGGGCGGCCCGTTCCGTACGAGGCCCTGGTCCATGAGGCTGCATTGCGGATCAGAGTGGGCGGCCGGGCGGCATCGCGGGTCCAGCTCGCCCGCATCCTGGAGCTGTCGGAGGCCGAACACGTGACCGTCCGAGTCATCCCCTTCGAGCTGGAGGAGTTCGCGGACATCACCGCCGCCATGGTGTACGCGGGTGGAGTCGTCCCGAGGCTGGACACCGTGGTGCGTGACGGTCCGGATGGCGCTGTCTTCGTGGATTCGGAAGCACGACTCGGAGTGTTCCGAACGCTCTTTCGTAGAGTGGAGGCGGTATCACTCGATCCTGAGCGTTCGCGTGACCTCATCCACGGACTGACCAAGGAGCTGTGAGGCGCCCGGTGACTACTCCCGACAACTGGCGGAAGTCCTCGTACTCAGGCAGCGGTGACGGCAACGCCTGTGTGGAGGTGGCCAAGCGTCACTCACGCATAGCCATCCGCGACTCGAAGGCCCCCTCCCGAGGCACCCTCTCCCTCCCCGCCCCCGCCTTCACCACCTTCGTCGACGCCCTCAAGCAACACCAGGGGCGCCCGGCGTAAAACACCGGGCGCCCCTGGTACACGTACCGCCTACGACGCCGCCGCGTCCGCCGCCTGTGCCCGCAGCGCGCGTTCCACGCCCGCCCGGGACTCGGAGACCAGGCGGCGCAGGGCCGCGCCCGGCTCGGCGGACGTCAGCCAGGCGTCCGTCTTGTCGAGGGTCTCGCCGGAGACCTGGACCGTCGGGTAGAGGCCGACCACGATCTGCTGGGCCATCTCGTGCGAGCGGGACGCCCAGACGTCCGCCAGCACCTCGAAGTACCGGTCCGTGTACGGCGCCAGCAGCTCGCGCTGGTCGGTCTGGACGAAGCCGGCGATGACCGCCTCCTGGACGGCGTTCGGCAGCTTGTCGGACTCGACGACCGACTCCCACGCCTCCGCCTTGGCCTCCGGGGTCGGGCGGGCCGCGCGGGCGGTCGCGGCGTGGCGCTCACCGGCCGCCGTCCTGTCCCGCTCGTACTCGTCCGCGATCTCCGCCTCGTCGAACCGGCCCACCGCCGCCAGCCGCTGCACGAACGACCAGCGCAGCTCCGTGTCCACGGCCAGCCCCTCGACGGTCTGCGTACCGGCCAGCAGCCCCTCCAGCAGGTCCAGCTGGTCCGGCGTACGGGCCGTCGCCGCGAACGCCCGTGCCCACGCCAGCTGGTGGTCGCTCGCCGGCTCGGCGGACCGCAGGTGGGCCAGCGTGGCGTCGGTCCAGCGGGCCAGCAGGGTCTCGCGGGCGCCGGGGTCGGCGTACAGGTCGATCGCCAGCTTCACCTGGCGGTGCAGCGACTGCACGACACCGATGTCGGACTCCTTGCCGATGCCCGACAGGACCAGGGACAGGTAGTCGCGGGCGGCGAGTTCCGCGTCCCGGGTCATGTCCCAGGCGGAGGCCCAGCACAGGGCACGCGGGAGGGACTCCGCGAAGTCGCCCAGGTGCTCCGTCACGAAGGCGAGCGACTCCTCGTCCAGGCGGACCTTCGCGTACGACAGGTCGTCGTCGTTCAGCAGGACGACCGCCGGGCGGCGCTTGCCGACCAGCCGCGGTACGGCCGTCAGCTCGCCGTCGACGTCCAGCTCGACGCGCTCCCCGCGCACCAGCTTGCCGGTCGCCTCGTCGAGGTCGTAGGCGCCCACCGCGATGCGGTGCGGGCGCAGCGTCGGCTCGCCCTTCGCGCCCGCCGGGAGCGCCGGGGCCTCCTGGCGGATGGCGAAGGAGGTGACGACACCCTCGGCGTCCGTCTCGATCTCCGGGCGCAGCACGTTGATTCCGGCCGTCTCCAGCCACTGCCTCGACCACGTCTTCAGATCGCGGCCGGAGGTCTCCTCCAGCGCGCCCAGCAGGTCGGACAGGCGCGTGTTGCCGTACGCGTGGCGCTTGAAGTACGCCTGCACACCCCGGAAGAACTCGTCCTCACCGACGTACGCGACGAGCTGCTTCAGCACGGACGCGCCCTTGGCGTACGTGATGCCGTCGAAGTTGACGAGCACGTCGTCCAGATCGCGGATGTCCGCCATGATCGGGTGCGTGGACGGCAGCTGGTCCTGGCGGTAGGCCCAGGTCTTCATGGAGTTCGCGAAGGTCGTCCACGAGTGCGGCCAGCGCGAGCCGGGCGCGGCGGCCTGGCAGGCGATGGACGTGTAGGTGGCGAACGACTCGTTCAGCCACAGGTCGTTCCACCACTCCATGGTGACCAGATCGCCGAACCACATGTGGGCCAGCTCGTGCAGGATGGTCTCCGCGCGCACCTCGTACGCCGCGTCCGTCACCTTCGACCGGAAGACGTACTGGTCGCGGATGGTCACCGCGCCCGCGTTCTCCATCGCGCCCGCGTTGAACTCCGGCACGAACAGCTGATCGTACTTCTCGAACGGGTACGCGTAGTCGAACTTCTCCTGGAACCAGTCGAAGCCCTGCCGGGTGACCTCGAAGATCGCGTCGGAGTCGAGGTACTCGGCCAGCGACGGGCGGCAGTAGATACCGAGCGGGACGGACTGGCCGTCCTTCTCGTAGACACTGTGCACGCTGTGGTACGGGCCGACGATCAGCGCCGTGATGTACGACGAGATGCGCGGGGTCGGCTCGAACGTCCAGACGTTCTCCCGCGGTTCGGGCGTGGGCGAGTTGGAGACGACCGTCCAGCCCTCCGGCGCCTTCACGGTGAACTGGAAGGTCGCCTTGAGGTCGGGCTGTTCGAAGCTCGCGAAGACACGGCGGGCGTCGGGCACCTCGAACTGGGTGTAGAGATACGCCTGGTCGTCGACCGGGTCGACGAACCGGTGCAGGCCCTCACCGGTGTTGGTGTACGCGCAGTCGGCCTCCACCCGGAGGACGTTGCGGCCCCTCAGCAGGCCGGGCAGGGTGATACGGGAGTCCGCGAAGACCTCGGCGGGGTCGAGGGAGTCCCCGTTGAGGGTCACCTCGTGCACGGTGGGAGCCACCAGGTCGATGAAGGACTCCGCGCCGTCGCCGTCCTCGGCGACGTCGAAGCGCACCGTGGTCACGGACCGGTAGGTTCCGCCCTCCTGCGCACCGGAGAGGTCGAGATCGATCTCGTACGAGTCAACGGTCAGCAGCTTCGCCCGCTGCCGCGCCTCTTCGCGAGTCAGGTTTGTGCCAGGCACGCGGTCATCTCCTCGATATGTGTGGGTTGCGCCATCCTTCCACGCGACCTGGGGATGAGGCGGTGACAGAGCCGGATCATGGGGATACCCCTGTGTCGGCCGACCGGCCTGCCGGCAGGCGAGGGGTGCGGTTCGACGTCCGGAAACCGCCAGTGGGGCGGGGCGCCGGGCGCGAGCCTGGGGGCATGACGATCCACACCGCACGCCCCGTACCCCCGCCGGTCCTGAGGGAACTGCTGGCCACCGACGACGCCGGCCGCCCGGCGGTCCCCTTCACCGACGACGAGGGCGGCGCCCCGCTCCGCTGCTGCCTGCGCCGTAGCCGCCCCGGAGAGCACGTCGCCCTCGTCTCCTACGCGCCGCTGCGCCGCTGGGCGGTGGAGACGGACGCGGACCCCGGCGCCTACGACGAACAGGGCCCCGTCTTCATCCACGCGGGGGAGTGCGCCGGCCCGGAAGGCGCGGACCTCCCCTTCACCCACGCCCACCGCACGCTCCGCCGCTACTCCGCCGACGGCCGCATCCTGGGCGGCCGCCTGGTCGAGGCACCGGAGGACTTCGCACCCGCCCTCACCGAGGCCTTCACCGACCCCGAGGTGGCACTGGTGCACGTACGGGCCGTCGAGTACGGCTGCTTCCTGTACGAGGTGCGCCGGGACTGAGTTCCCCCCGGGGGCCGTCTCAGCCGCCCACCCCGATCCGCCTGGGGCCGTCGGCGGCGGGAAGGAGAGCGCCGGCTCCGACGCCGGGCGGCCGGCGGGCGGCGCGGAGGAGGACGGAGCGACCGGAGCCGTGTCAGGGGGCGCCGCCAAAGGGACGTAAGAGGCCGGAGGGGCGCCGGGAGGCGGCGGAGGAGGGGCCGGGAAGCGGCGGAGAAGGGGGGCCGGGGCCGCGGGGACCGGCTGCGGGTCCTCGGCGGCCGGGATGCCGAAGTCCGTCGCGAGCCCGGCGAGGCCCGAGACGTGTCCCTGCCCCGCCGCGCGGAACTTCCAGCCGCCGTTCCTGCGGCAGAACGAGGACGGGGCGGTCACCCCGTACCGGGTGACCGCCCCTGGGAAGCGGTGTCCTACGCGGCGGACAGCTCCGCCGCCACCAGCTCCGCGATCTGTACGGCGTTCAGCGCCGCGCCCTTGCGGAGGTTGTCGCTGGAGACGAACAGCGCGAGGCCGTTGTCCACGGTCTCGTCGGGGCGGATCCGGCCGACGTACGACGGGTCCTGGCCGGCGGCCTGGAGCGGGGTGGGGATGTCGGTGAGGACGACACCGGGGGCGTCCGCCAGCAGCTCGGTCGCGCGCTCGGCGCTGATCGGGCGGGCGAAACGGGCGTTGATCTGCAGGGAGTGCCCGGAGAAGACCGGGACGCGCACGCAGGTGCCGGAGACCTTGAGCCCGGGGATCCCCAGGATCTTGCGCGACTCGTTGCGCAGCTTCTGCTCCTCGTCGGTCTCGTTCAGGCCGTCGTCGACGAGGTTGCCGGCCAGCGGCAGCACGTTGAAGGCGATGGGGCGCTTGTAGACGCCGGGCTCGGGGAAGTCGACCGCCGCGCCGTCGTGGGTCAGCTTGTCGGCCTCGTCGATCACCTTCTGCGCCTGGCCGTGCAGCTCCGCGACGCCCGCGAGACCGGAACCGGACACGGCCTGGTACGTGGCGACGACCAGCGCTTCGAGTCCCGCCTCCGCGTGCAGCGGGCGCAGCACCGGCATCGCGGCCATCGTGGTGCAGTTCGGGTTGGCGATGATGCCCTTGGGACGGTCCGCGATCGCGTGCGGGTTCACCTCGGAGACGACGAGGGGGACCTCGGGGTCCTTGCGCCAGGCGGAGGAATTGTCGATCACGACCGCGCCCTGCGAGGCGACCTTCTCGGCCAGCGCCTTCGAGGTCGAGCCGCCCGCGGAGAACAGCACGATGTCCAGGCCGCTGTAGTCGGCGGCCGACGCGTCCTCCACCGTCACGCCGTCCAGCTCCGTGCCCGCCGAACGGGCCGAGGCGAACAGGCGCAGCTCCGTGACCGGGAAGTTCCGCTCCTTGAGGATCCTGCGCATGACCGTACCCACCTGACCGGTGG
Source organism: Streptomyces sp. NPDC059454 (assembly GCF_042749965.1). NCBI lineage: Bacteria > Bacillati > Actinomycetota > Actinomycetes > Kitasatosporales > Streptomycetaceae > Streptomyces > Streptomyces sp. NPDC059454. The sequence goes on from NZ_JBHYVC010000087.1 coordinate 6,492, forward strand.
CTCCGACGATTCCGACCCTCACGGCGACTCCCTACTGCGTCCTGGTTTGTTCCTGAATGCCTGGCCAAGGCTCTTCCATGATGCGGCCGACCACGGCCCGCCTGTCCAATTCTTTGCGGGTTCTGCCCGCCAAGTGGGACACCCCGGCGGCGGCCGCCGGTTGCGGACCTTCGGCCGTCACCCCTCTGAACTGCAGAAATTCAGCTTTCGGGGGTCGCGGACCGCAAGGTCCCCTGCCCGGTCCGCCCCCGTCCACACGGTGGTGTGATGTACGCCTCGACCGGATCCGGAGAACCCGGCCGAACGTTCCGGGCGGAAGTGGCGTCGTAGGAGAAACAGCGTGAGGGGGGTGACCGGTGCTGCGCGGAAGGACCCTGCGCGGCCGGGGGTCGTCGTACGCCGCCACGGGCGACGACCCGCTGGACGCGGCACAGGAACGCCGGGTGCGGGCGGTGCTCGCACTGGGCGGGGTACCGCAGGCGGACCTGCCGGACGGGGTGCAGCAGGTCCGCCTGCGGCTGCTGGAACGCGCCGCGAGCGGGCAGGAGGCGCCCCGGGACGTCTCGGCGTGGGCGGCGGTCGTCGCCTCCCATCTCGCCATGGACTGGCACCGGGCCAAACGCCGCCAGGAGCGGCTGGGCGAGCGCCTCGCGTCGCTCCGTCCGGCACAGGCCCCGTCCGGCGAGGAGACCAGCCTGCTCTCCCTCGCCGTCGCCCGCGGCCTGGACGAGCTGCCCGACGCGCAGCGCCAGGTGGTCGTGCTGCGCTTCTACGCCGACCTGCCGGTACGGTCCATCGCCGAGCAGCTCGGTGTCCCGGAGGGCACGGTCAAGAGCAGGCTGCACACGGCGGTACGCGCCCTGCGCGCCCGCCTGCACGAGGACGAGGTGGTGTGACATGGCCCCCGAAGACAGCGGTGCCGACGCGCTGATGTCCGCGATCACCGGCGAGCCGCTGCCGGACGAGGCGCGCGCGGACGCCGCCTTCCGGGCCGAGTACCACAGGGCCGAGGCGGACGTGGTGCTGCTGCGCGAGCAGCTGGGGCTGATCGGTGACGCGCTGGCCGGGGAGCCGCCGCCCCGCACCGCGCCGGCACCGGTCAGGGAGCCGTACGGCCGGCGCCGTCGGCCCCGGTGGGTCCTCGCCACCCTCGTCGCGGCGGCCGTCGCGGCCGTGACGGGAGGCATGGGGTGGCTGATCGCGCAGGGCGAGGGCGCCGGCTCGGCCTCGGGGAGCAGTGCCGACTCGGCCGCCGCCAAGCAGGAGTCCGGCGTCCTGTTCGGCAGCCCGCGCTACCTCGCCTGCGCCTCCCTCGTCGTCGAGGGCACGGTCACCGCCATCGAACGCGTCGAGCGGACCGGCGTGCTGCGGGTCACGGTGGGCGTGACCCGCTCCTACAAGCCGGAGGGGCCGGGCGGACGCGAACTGGTCCTCAGCGCCGATGAGGGCACCGTGTCCGGCGTCGCCGCGGGGGCCCGTGTGCTGCTCGGCGTGGAGCGGGGCTCGGCCACGCCGGACCACTGGGTCGTCGGCGAGCGGGACGTCGCCCGCGAACGGGCGCTGATCATCGCCTCACTGGACGCTTCACGGGAGCTCGAGTGTCCGTGACACGAACTCGATCGAAGACACGAACTCGATCGAAGACACGAACCCGATCGAAGACACGAACCCGATCGAAGACACGAACCCGATCGAACGATCCGCGGCCCTCCCGCGTCATAGGAGAAACACGTCACAGGAGAAACACGACCGAGGGGGAACGCGGGTGCCGATCAGGAGACCTCGCGACGCGGACGCGGGCGCCGACCCGCTGGACGCGGCACAGGCCGACCGGGTCCGTGCCGTCCTGGCTCTCGGCGGAGTTTCCCGGGACGACCTCCAGGACGGGCTCCAGCAGGTACGGCTGCGCCTGGTCGAACGCCGGGCGCGGGGCGAGGAACCGCCGCGGGACGTCGGGGCCTGGGCCGTGGTGGTCGCCTCGAACCTGGCCGTGGACTGGCACCGCACCAGACACCGGCAGGAGCGCGTCAGTGAGCGGCTCACCCGGCTGAGCACGCCGGACGACCGGGTCCAGGACGGCACGGAGAACAGCCTGCAGGCCCTCGCCGTCGCCGAGGGACTCGACGCGCTGCCCGCCGCGCAGCGGCAGGTTCTGGTCCTGCGCTATTACGCGGACCTCACGGTCCCGCAGATCGCCGAGCACCTCGGCATCCCCCTGGGAACGGTCAAGAGCAGGCTGTACGCGGCGGCGAAGCTCCTGCGGGACCGGCTGCACGTGGAAGAGGCGGTATGAGCGCGGACAGGGACGACGAGCTGATGGCGGTCCTGCTGGGTGAGCCCCCGTTCGGGCGGGACGAGGACGCCGGGGAGCGGCACGCGGCCGCGGCACGCGACATGGACGCCGTGCGCGCACAGCTGCGGTGGATCGGGGACGGGCTGGCCCGCGATGCGGGAGGGTCCGTGCAGGGGGACGGGCCGGCCCGCGACGCGGCCGGGCCCGCACCGCGGGAGCGGGCGCCGGCGGCCGGGCCGGTGCGCCGGCGCCTGTTCCTCCTCGCCGCGTCGGTCGCCGTCGCGCTGTTGGGCACGGGGACGGCTTACCTCGTGGCCCACAACGGCGCGGCGGACGGCGGAGCAGAGGCCTCACTCACCTACGAGGGGCTCATCGCCTGTTCCGGTGCCGTCGTCGAGGGCACGGTGGAGCGGGTGGAACCCGCGGGCGGGGACGACCGCTACCGGATCGTGCTGGACGTGGACCGTCACTACAAGCCGGCGGACGGCGGGCGGCACCTGGCTTTCACCGACGAAGGGGCGAACGTACCGGCGTACTACAGGACCGGGGTGCGCATGCTGGTGCTGGTGCCGGAGGCGGCCGGGGAAGGGCCGGAGAGCTACCGCGAGGGTGACCCGCCCACTCCGGAGCACGGGTTGGGGCCCGCCGTCCGTGACGCCCTGCAGGAGGGGCGGCTCCGTGTGGAGCGGGCGCTGCCCGGAGCCCGGGGCCTCACGTGCGACGGTGCCGGCTGACCCCTGCGCACGACGAGGGGGCGGGCGCCGGTACGGGCGCCCGCCCCCTCGGTACCGCCGGTGCTTACGGGACGACCTTCTCGATCGCCACGCTGCCGACGCCCGCGACCGTGCCGCGCGCGTTCACCAGCTGGACGCGCCCGAAGAACGCGCGTCCCTCGGGGGCCGCCGCGGCGACGGTGACGTCACCGGAGACGGTGGCCGAGTCGCCTGTGCCGAGCTTCACCGGCGCGGAGTCGGCGACGGAGACGGAGCCGAGCGTGGCCGCGAAGAAGACGTCGCGGTAGTCGTAGTCCGTGGAACCGGCCGGGACCGCGTAGCCCACGACCTCCACGGTGTACGTGCCGGCCGCCGGCGCGACGACGGAGACCGACTCCTCCGAGTCGCCGTCGGCGGACTGGCCGACGACCTCGCCCTTCTCGTCCTTGACCGCCAGGTCCAGGTCGGCGGAGGTGTCGGAGACGTTGCCGATGGCGACGTCGAGCGACGAGGCGCCCTCGGGCACCTCCACCGTGGTGGTGTGCTTCTCACCGGTCCTGATGGCCGGCCGGTCCGTCTTGGACGAGCCGAGCGGGCCGCCGACGAGCTTGCCCTCCAGGGCGGCGAACCCGTTCGTCACCTTCCAGGAGGCGGTGGTCGGCGTGCCCACCTTCGCCTCGGGCACGGTCACGGTCTCCGGGTCGAAGACCGCGCCGAGGACGGCGACGTCCAGCTTGTACGGGTTGTCGAGCAGCGGCGAGGTGCGGCGCGACTCGACCTCGATCTCCCAGACGCCCGGCTGCGGGTTCTCGTACGCACGCACGTCGGGGCGGCAGGTGTTGGCCGGGTTGGTGTAGTTCGGGTAGCAGTTGACCGTCGACGTCGGGTCGGCCGGGACGCCGTACGGGTGGATGGCGATGAACCGGGTCTGGCTCTTGTCCTTCAGCCCGCTCATCGCGATCTCCAGCGTCTTCGCGCCCTCGGGCACGGTGACGAAGTAGGAGGTGTGGCTGTTGCGCTGGGCCGTGCCGGACGCGGCGAAGGTGTGCTCCAGCGGCGCGGAGACGACCACGGTGCTGAGGATCTGCCGGTCGACGCCCTCGGTGCGCGGGTCGTCGACCTCCAGGATCGCGCTCTTGATGCCGGCCGAGCCCGGCGCGGCCTGGACCTTGACGGTGACCGGCTCGTTCAGCGGCAGCGCGATGTCGTCGTCGCCGAGGATGCGGAAGGTGCGGCCCGCGTTGTTCTCGATGTCGAGCTCGTGGCGGATCGCGCGGTCGGGGCCGGACGTACGGGTGACGGTGACGTCGTACGTCTTCTTCTGGCCGGCCTTCAGGCCGCCCTCGCGGTCGTAGAGGCCGGTGCCGAAGCCCGGGGTCTTCAGGAACTGGTCGATCGCGGTGTCGACCGGTGCCTTCACCGTGTAGTCGTGCGCGGTGGCGCCGTCGCGGATGGCGTCCCAGGCGTCCTCGATGTCGATGAGGCCGGCGCCCTCCTCGTAGGCCTGCACACCCTTGATGTGCTCGGCGGTGGAGGTGAGGGCGGTGCGCAGCTCCGCGGGCGTGAGGTCGATGCGCTTCTGCTTCGCGGCGGACAGCAGCAGCGCGGAGGCGCCGGCGGCCTGCGGGGAGGCCATCGAGGTGCCCTGGAGCATGCCGTAGCCGGCCGGGAGGGTGTAGCCCGCCTCGGCGACCGGGGCGCCCGGCAGCCAGGTCTGGATGGTGTTGATCGCCGCGCCGGGCGCGACCAGGGTCGGCGTGAAGCCGCCGTCCTCACGCGGACCGCGTGAGGAGAACGGCATCATGGCGTACTTCTTCTCCACCACGGAGCCGTAGTTGGCGGCCCAGGTCTCCTTGGAGACGGACGCGCCGACCGAGATGACCTTGTCGGCGAGCGACGGGTCGCCGATGGTGTTGGCGCCGGGGCCTGAGTTGCCCGCGGAGATCACCAGCTGGACGCCGTAGGTGTCGATCAGGCGGGTGTAGAGCTCGGCGCGGGCGTTGTTGCCGTCGTTGAGTGCCGGCAGGCCGCCGATGGACATGTTGACGATGTCGACGCCGCGGTTGGTGACGAGATCGATCATGCCCTCGGTGAGCGCCACGTTGGTGCAGCCGCCGGACCAGGTGCAGGCACGCGAGGAGACGATCTTCGCGCCGGGGGCGGCGCCGTCCATCCGCCCGCCGAACAGGCCGTTGGCGGCGGTGATGCCGGCGACGTGCGAGCCGTGCGAGCCCTCGATGACGCCGATGTTGACGAAGTCGGCCTTGGCGCCGGCCGCGTTGTACACGACGTCCTTGCGGATCTCCACGACGAACGGCTGACGCTCGGCGACGTCGGTGGCCGGGTCGTCGGTGCCGAAGTACCCGACCTGGAAACCGTCCTTGTACGGCTTCATGGGGGTGTCGTCGGTGAAGTCGAAGTTGTTGTTCAGGTCGACGCGGACCGTGCCGGCCGCCGCGTCGTAGAGCAGGCCCCAGGAGTCGGTGGTGTCGCCGTCGCGGTTGGCGTCACCGGCCGCGTCGCCGCCGGTGGTGTACGACTCCAGGAAGGTGCTCACCCGGTAGGAGCCCGCCGGGGCCCGCCAGGTCCTGTCCCCGTAGGAGAAGGACGGCCCGGAGACGGAATCGGCCATCGGACGCCAGGTCTTGTCGCCGTCGACGAGCGGGTCGGTGGCCGTCACCCAGTCGACGATCTTGCGCTCGCCGGTGGTGGTCCGCTGCAGCGCCGGGTGGCCGAGGTCGACGCCCGAGTCGAGGATGCCGATGGTGACCCCGCGGCCGTCCGCCTTCGGGTTGTCCTCGACGAACTCGACGGCACCGGTCTCGAAGGACGGGTTGTACGGGTTCTTCGCGGGAGTCCGCTTCCCCGGCGCCGGGTACGTGGCGGTGCCCTTGGCCCCGGCCTGCTTCGCGGTGTCCGCGCTGGGCGTCGGGTCGTCCAGCGGGATCTCCTCGCGCAGGTCGACGCCGTGCACGGAGGACAGCTTGGTGGCGGCGGCGATCGCCGCGTCCGCCGTGCCGGTGGGGACGGTGGCGCGGACGTAGCCGAGCTCGTCGTGGGTCCGGCCGACCGAACCGCCCTTGACCGCGTCCAGTTGCCCGGCGACCTGCTCGGTCTTCCCGGGAGCGGTGGCGATCATCAGCGTGACGTTCTTGGCGCCGTCGGCCTTGGCCTCGGCGAGCAGGTCCGCGTCGTCCGCGCCGAGCTTGTCGTGCGCGGACTTGACGTCCGCGTCGGCGGGGGCGGCGGGCGGCGTGTCGGCGGCCATGGCCAGGGGGATCGGCCCGGCCGCGGAGAGCGCGGCGACGAGACCGGCGGCCACGGCGATGCGGGCCACGCGTCTCGCGCCCGGTATGGGTTCGCGCTGGGGGGAGGGGGTCATCGGCATCCCTTGCAGGTAAGGAACGAGAGGCGGCGACCAGGAGTGATCGATACAGGTCACCGGTGTCCGAAATTCACTCCCGGACGATCACACAGCTTTACGCAAGAGATGGGCCTTCGGGGAGAGTTGGTCCGATCGAGATGGAGGTGTAGGGAAAACCCCCTATGTCATCGACCGATAAAGGGGTGTCTCCGGTCAATCCGGCACGTCGTACCGCCCGGTGGCTTCCTTGGTGCGAATGGTGCGTCCCGGTCGCGTGAACCGCGAAAGTCGCCCGCGCGATTACTCCTTGCCATGCCCCGGTCAAACCTTTACGATCACTCCCGACCATGATCACGTGGTCTTTACAGGAAGAGGGAGGGCTACGTGAGAAGGTCGGAATTTCGCGTTCCGAAGTGGGGTGTGTGGACCGCCGCGGCCACCGCCGCAGTGGCGGTCGTCGCCGGTGCCGTGACCGTGATGCCGAGCGCGGAGGCCGGGGGCAGGACCCTGGACTCGGAGCCCGAAGTGGTCGCGCACGCGGTGGAGGGCACGGAATTCGACGACGTCGGACAGATGGCCGTGACTTCGGTCGCCGTCGTCCGTGCGACGGTGACCCAGGTGGACCCCGGGCGCATCGTGGGCACCGACGAAACCGCCGAACCGGGTGAGGAAAGTGCCGCCACCCAGGCCCGTGACGTGACGCTCAAGGTGAACGAGGCGTTCTCGCGCAACGGAATGTACACCTTTCCCGACCCCATCAAAGTCGAGGAATGGGGCTGGGACGCCAGCGGTGACGGGTATCAGGTGAACAACTACTCCTGGAGCGAAGTCGGCAAGGAGTACCTGTTCTTCTTGCGCCGCACCGAAGACCCGAAACGCTGGAACGTGATCTCCACGGAAGGCCGGGCGGAAATCACGGCCGACGACTGGCTCATGTCCTCGGCGGAGGAGGGGTCGGCGCTGAAGCAGAGCATCGAGGGCTACCAGATGTTCGAACTGGGTTATTACCTCAAGAGGATCTACGACACCAAGAACCCGCCCGAGGACATGCCGACCCCCGCCGACATGCCGGCGGCTCCGCCCGCCGGGTACGAGGGGTCACCGCTCCCGACGGCCCCCGGGAGCGCGGAACCCACCGACCTGGGCACGAACGACGGCTCGGAACCCACTCCGTACCCCTCCTCCACCTGAAACGAGAAAGAGAATGTCACGTACTCCGCGTCCGCTCCGGATAGCGCTGATCGCCATGCTCTTCGCCTCCCTCACGTCGCCGGCCCACGCGGACCACGACGACAGTTCCTTCGACCCGGACAACAGGAATCAGGCGGTCAAGGGCTACAGCCTGACGGTGAAGGGCCAGGGGGCCATGGAATGGGGTAAGCAGCAGCTCGAACGCAGCGTCATCACCACGTCGTGGGGGGGTGGGGACCTCGAGGTCCACGACTACAAGACCACGGGGGTCACCTGGGCGGCACAGACCCGGTGCAAGGACTGGAACGCGCTGTGGACTTCCTGTGACGTCTTCACCATTCAGTTCAACACCGCTCAGTATCACAGCGACCGCGAATGGCTCACGATGGGCTGCCATGAATTCGGGCACACCGCCGACCTGGGCCACCGGAAGGCTTCGAACGACACCGACAACAACTCCTGCATGCGCAGCACGACGGCGGCTCACTACAAGTTCGACACCCACGACCTGAACGCCATCAAGGCGGGTACGTGATGTCCCGGCGTACGCTCCTGCGGGTGGGCGTCGCGGTGCTCGTGTGCGGTGTCGCCGTGGGAGTGCTGGGCCACCAGTGGGCCACGGCGGACGATTTCCCGAACGCCCGGCAGCGAGCGGCCTTCTGCCGCACCGCGTCCCCCCTGGATCTGCAGACCGCGCACGACATGGGCCTGCACGAGAAGCACCACATCCTGGCGGACCTGAGCGAGCAGGCGCCGGACGGCGTCCAGGACGAGTTCACCGCGCTCCTCGACTGGTACGACCACTTCGATCCCGAGGACGAGGAGAACGCGCGAGCGGCGAGTTTCGCCGTGGGCGAGTTCATCGAGCACAGCTGCGAAGACATCAACATCGGCGGCATCAAGGCGGCGGACGGCTGATCGCCGCCGGACGGCGCCGGACGGGCCAGGGGCGGGCCCTCGCAGCGGGGCCCGCTCCTGGCCCGCCCCCGCGTACTCTCCCGCCGATCCGTCGCCGCCGGGTTAACGTCCCCGGATGCGACGGAGTCTGAGGGTGGCGGCCTACGCCGTGGTGGTGCGCGACGGACAGTTCCTGCTCGCCCGGTCACCGGGCCCCGGCGGTGTCCCCGAGTGGGTGCTGCCGGGCGGGGGCATGGAGCACGGCGAGGATCCCCACGACACCGTGCGGCGGGAGGTCGAGGAGGAGACCGGCTACCGCATCGAGGTCACCGGACTGCTCGGCGTGAACTCCACCCGCCGCACCTTTCCCGCCCGCTTCGGACGCTCCGTAGACCACCACGGCGTACGGCTGGTCTACGAGGGCCGGATCACCGGCGGTGAACTCCGCCATGAAGTCGGCGGCTCCACCGACCTCGCCGCCTGGCAGCCCCTGGAGGCCGTCCCGGACCTGGTCCGCGTCCGCATGGTCGACATCGGGCTGCGACTGTGGCGGGAACGCCCGGCGGCCGGGCGGGTGGAGACAGCCGAAAGCTGACCGCTGCCCCGTGAGATGAACGCGAAGTGACCGCTCCCCGGCCGGTGCGGGAGCGGTCGTCGACGCCTGTGACGGTCCGGGAACGGTCCGAGATCGACGTACGACGATCGGCGTTGCGCGTTGCCGTCTCGTTCATGCGCAGGTCATCCCCAGTGCCAAGCATCCAGTACGAGCGGGACGTTCGCCCGGCGAGCGCCCCGCGACCACTGCCGACGCGTTCGCACCCGGGGAGACAAGCGCCATGTCGCGCATACGCTCAGTCGCCGGCTCCACTGGACCCCACCGTCGTTCCCTCCTCGCCGCCACCGGAGCGGTGGCCCTCTCCGCCGGTGCCGGCTACGCCCTGTGGCCCGGTGACGGCCGGGCCGCGGCCGCCACGGCCTCCGCCGCCGGTGCGGAGGAGGCCGTGCTCGCCTCCTCCCGCCAGGCGCCGGCCGCCCCGCTCGCCCCGTACACCCGCGGCACCACCACCGTCACCACCGCGACGGCCTCGCGCCGCGGCCCGGGCTACCGGCGCCTCGCCGAAGGGCCGGGCTGGGGCCGGGTGGTGCGCGGCGAGCTGGCCGGACCACAGTCGGGCCGGGCCGGCCGCCGGACCGCGCTCGCCGCGTTCGTGCAGCTCACCGACCTCCACATCATCGACACCCAGCATCCCCTGCGCCTGGAGTACGTGCGCTCCGCGGACGTGCACGCCTGGCGGCCCCAGGAGACCCTGACCGTCCAGGGCGCGGTCTCCCTCGTCGAGCGGGTCAACGCGCTGCGCGGCGCCCCCGTCACCGGCTCACCGCTGCACTTCGCGATGACCACCGGCGACAACACGGACAACAACTGCCGCTCGGAGCTGGAATGGTTCCTGACGGTGATGAGCGGGGGCCGCGTCACCCCCAACAGCGGGGACCCGCGCCACTACGAGGGCGTGCAGAACAGCGGCCTGAAGCAGTACTGGCACCCCGACACCACGCTCCGCGACGCCGACAAGCAGCGCGGCTTCCCGCACCTGGACGGCTTCCTCGCGGCGGCCGTCCGCGAGGTGAACAGCCCCGGCCTCAACCTGCCCTGGTACTCCACCGTCGGCAACCACGACTCGATGCCGCTCGGCTGCTACGCCTCCCACGGCGACCCCCGCCTCACCGAACTCGCGGTCGGCGGACGGAAGCTGATGGACCTGCCGGCGGGCGAGGCGTACCGGCTCCAGCAGACCATCAAGAAGGCCAAGGACCCCAGGGGCGTGCGGTACGGGGACTTCCTACGGGCCCACGCCCGCGCCATGCGCTCCGTCACCCCCGACGAGAAACGCGCCCCCTTCACCCCCGCCGAGTACGTCGAGGCACATCTGGACCCGGCGTACCGCGGCGTCGGCCCGGTGGGCCACGGCTACTCCGCGGAGAACCTCGACGCGGGCACCCAGTACTACGCCTTCCGCATCGCCGACGACGTCCTCGGCGTCAGCCTCGACACCACCGACCCGGGCGGCCACTACAACGGTTCCCTCGGCACGGCCCAGCTGCGCTGGCTGGAGCGGACGCTGAAGGAGAACCAGGACTCCCACGCGATCGTGTTCAGCCACCACACGAGCACGTCGATGAACAACACCCACCGCGACCCGGCGCGCCCCGACGAGCGGCGCCACACCGGCGAGGAACTCGTCGCACTCCTCGGCCGGCACCGCAACGTGGTCGCCTGGGTCAACGGGCACATCCACCGCAACGCGATCACCGCGCACACCGGGTCCGGCGGAGCCTTCTGGGAGATCTCCACCGCCTCCCACGTCGACTTCCCCCAACTGGCCCGCGTCATCGAGCTGGTGGACAACAAGGACGGCACGCTCTCGCTCTTCACCACCCTCGTCGAGTCCTCGGCCCCGCACCGCACGGACTTCACCGACCTCTCCCAGACCGGCCTGGCCGCCCTCTACCGCGAACTCTCCTTCAACGCCCCCGGCTCCCGCACGGACCTGGCCGGCGACCCGGAGGACCGCAACACCGAGCTGGTGCTGAAGAAACGCTGACCCGGCGCACGCACCAGGAGGGGCCGCCCGGCGGCCCCTCCCCTCCTGACGGTGCTGCCCCGGCCCCCCTACCGGGGCAGCACCACGACGTACGCCGACGGGGCGCGGTCGGCCGAGGCCGTCAGCGCCGTACGGACCACCGCCGCCTGCTGCTCCCTCGCGTCCCGCAGCCCCCGCGGGGTGATGTGGACGACCGTGATGCCGAGGCGCTCCAGGTGTTCGCGCTTGCGGGCGTACTCCGACCACTCGGCCTCGTCGTCGGTCCGCCGGCCCGGGCGCGGTGCGCGGGTGTCCAGCTCCACCGCCACCGCGTGCTTCGGCCAGTACGCGTCCAGGCCGCCGAGGTGGGGTCCGCCCGGCAGCCGCAGGTCGACGTTCCAGCACGGCTCGGGCAGGCCGTGGTCGCGCACCATCCGGTACAGCCGGGACTCCGCCAGCGTCCGCCCCTCGGCCAGCAGCGAGTCCACCGCGTCCACCACGTGCGGCCGGTTCAGCAGCTTCGCGGCGGTCAGCTCGCGCACCACCGCCGCCGGATCGCAGAAGCCGCCGCGCACCGCCTCCGTGAGCAGCCGGCGCACCGCGCCCGCGTCCCGGAGGCCCGCCACGGTGTCGGCCAGCGCGCGCGGCACCGGGGCCACCGGCAGGCCCGTGACCTGCTCCGGGACGGGCAGGTCGGAGGTGCGGACGATACGGGCGCAGCCCGTCGAACGCAGCCGGCGCAGCCGCGGGACCAGGACGTCGAAGGCGTCCAGGGACGACAGCGGGGGCGCGGAGGAGAAGCCGTGCAGGGTCAGCGCGGCCGGCCCGGTGATCATCGCCTCCCCGTAGGCGGACGCGGGAGGGCCCTCCGTACCGGGCTGGACGGGGACGCCCGCGGTCCGCTCCCGTGCCGCGTACATCAGCACCGCGTGCAGCCGCTCCTCACTGGTCGGCGGGCCGGGGTGGAGCAGGACGACGCCCGGGAGCAGCTGCTGCCAGGGTCCGTCGGGGCCGCACCGCCGGCCGGCCTCCGCGACCGGGACGCCGTGGGCGCGCAGTTGTGCGTGGGTCAGCACCCGGCGCCCGGTGCCGGCGGAGAGGTGGTGCAGGGGGCGGGGGGAGAGCGGGGTGTTGTGGTTCATGCCCGGCAATTTCCCGCCTCCGGCCCGTCTTCGAACCGCTGTTACAGGCTCGTCGACAAATGAGGACAAGGCCGTACTGAAGGACATGTGTTCGGATACCGGAAACCCCTGGTCCGTTCGGACGCGGGCCAGGGGTCACGGGCATTGTGTAACGATGACGGAACGCCCGGTCAAGGGCCGGAGCCGTCCCTCAACGCCCGGCGGCAGCCTCGTCGCAGGCCTGCCCGCGCAGTGCGCGGGCCAGGTCGTCGCGGGACTCCAGGACCAGGCGGCGCAGGGCCGGGGCCGCGTCCTCGTGGGACGTGAGCCACGCGTCCGTCGCGTCCAGCGTCGCCCGCGAGTCCTGGAAGGAGGGGAACAGGCCCCGCACCACGTCCATGCCGATCTGGATCGACCGCTCGGTCCACACCCGCTCGATCGCCGCGAAGTACCGCTCCGTGTACGGCGCGAGCAGCTCCCGCTGGGACGCCTGCGCGAAGCCCGAGATGGTGGCCTCCACCAGCGCGTTGGACAGCGCGTCCGACTCCACGACCTGCGCCCAGCACTGCGCCTTGACCGCCGCCGACGGGCGGGCGGCCAGACAGCGCACGTGGTGCCGCTTGCCGGACGCGGTGTCGTCCCGGGCCAGCTCCTCGTCCAGCCGCTTCTCGTCCACCGCCCCGTGCGCGGCCAGCGGTTCCAGGAACGCCCAGCGCAGCTCCTGGTCGACCTCCAGGCCCGGCAGGGTCACCGTGCCGTCGAGCAGCGAGGCCAGCAGCTCGAAGGCGGCCGGCACATCGGCCACGCGCGCGAAGAACCGTGCCCACGCCAGCTGGTGCTCGCTGCCCGCCTCGGCGGAGTACATCTGGACGGAGGCGGCCTGGCAGAGCTCCCGCCCGGCCTCCGCCCGCCGCTCGGCCGCGGTGTAGTGCACCCCCGCCCGCGCCCCCCCCCCCAGCCGCCTCAGAACTTTTGTCATATAAACATAAAACATACCACCAAAAACAAAAAAAACAAGGATTGCGGGATGTGGTTGTA
>NZ_JBHYVC010000087.1:19700-25306 GCF_042749965.1 Streptomyces sp. NPDC059454
GCGGTGTAGTGCACCGCGGCCGACTCCGCCCACGCGTGCAGCATCTGCAGCACGCCGATGTCGGTCTCCCGGCCCGCGAACTTCACCACCAGGCCGATGAACTCCCGGGCCGGCAGCAGCGCGTCCCGCGTCATGTTCCACAGCGCCGACCAGCACAGGGCGCGGGCCAGCGGGTCGGTGAGGTCGCCCAGGCCGCTGCGGAGCGCCGCCAGCGACGTCTCGTCGAACCGCGTCTTGCAGTACGTCAGGTCGTCGTCGTTGACCAGCACCAGCTCCGGTGCGTCCGCGCCCGCCAGCTCCGCCACGACCGTACGCGCCCCGTCGACGTCCGTCTCGGCCTGCGCGTACCGCTCCAGGGCGCCGGCGTCGGTGCGCCGGTACAGGCCCACCGCCACCCGGTGCGGGCGCAGTTCGGGGTGCGACTCCGCCGCCTCCTGCACGACGGCCAGCTCGTCGATCCGGCCGTCCTCGCGCAACAGCACCTGCGGGGTGAGGGAGTTGACGCCGGCCGTCTGCAGCCAGGCCCGCGACCAGGCGGCCATGTCCCGCCCGCTGGTCTCCTCCAGGACCGACAGCAGGTCGCCGAGGCGCGTGTTGCCGTACGCGTGCCGCTTGAAGTAGCGCCGGGCGCCCTCCAGGAACGAGTCCTGGCCGACGTACGCCACCAGCTGCTTCAGCACGGAGGCGCCCTTGGCGTACGTGATGCCGTCGAAGTTGAGCTTGGCGTCCTGCAGGTCGCGGATGTCCGCGGTGATCGGGTGCGTGGACGGCAGCTGGTCCGCGCGGTACGCCCACGCCTTGCGGCGGTTGGCGAAGGTGATCCAGCCGTCGGTGAAGCGGGTCGCGCCGACCAGCGAGAACGCGCCCATGAAGTCCGCGAAGGACTCCTTCAGCCACAGGTCGTCCCACCACTCCATGGTGACCAGGTCGCCGAACCACATGTGCGCCATCTCGTGCAGGATGACGTTCGCCCGGCCCTCGTACGACGCCCGTGTCACCTTGCCCCGGAAGATGAACTCCTCCCGGAAGGTGACCATCCCCGGGTTCTCCATCGCGCCCAGGTTGTACTCGGGCACGAACGCCTGGTCGTACTTGCCGAACGGATACGGGTAGTCGAAGTGGTCGTGGAAGAAGTCCAGACCCTGCTTGGTCACCAGGAACACGTCGTCGGCGTCGAAGTGCGGCGCGAGACCCTTGCGGCACATGGCGCCGAGCGGGATCTCCAGGCGCGTACCGTCCTCGAGGACCCGCTCGTAGGAGTCGGTCACGTAGTGGTAGGGGCCGGCCACCACGCAGGTGATGTACGTCGAGATCGGCTTGGTCTCCGCGAACCGCCACACCCCGTCGGCGAGTTCACCGGCCCCGTTGCTCCACACCGTCCAGCCCTCGGGCGCGCGCACCTCGAAGCGGTAGGGCGCCTTGAGGTCGGGCTGCTCGAAGCCCGCGAAGACCCGGCGGGAGTCGGCCGGCTCGTACTGGGTGTAGAGGTAGACTTCGCCGTCCTCGGGGTCGACGAAGCGGTGCATGCCCTCGCCGGTGCGGGAGTAGGCGCACCGCGCGTCGACGACGAGTTCGTTCTCGGCGGCCAGGTCCTCCAGGGCGATCCGCGAACCGTCGAAGACCTGGCCGGGGTCGAGGTCCCGCCCGTTGAGGGAGACGGCCGTGACGGCCGGCGCGATCAGGTCCGCGAAGCTGCTCGCGCCCGGCTCGGCGCAGCGGAACCGGACGGTGGTGACGGAGCGGAAGGTGCGCGGGCCCTCACCGCCGTTCTCGCCGACCGCCGACCGCAGGTCCAGGGACACCTCGTACCCGTCGACGGACAGCAGGGCTGCCCGCTCCCGGGCCTCGTCGCGGGTCAGATTCTCACCGGGCACGGGCGGCACTCCTCAGGCGTCGTCGACAGGGATGAACAGGACCGATCCTGCCATGCGCTCCTGACGCGGGGCAGCCGGGAACGGCCGGGAGGACCGGGGACGGCGGGCCGGGCCGGGAATGGCCGGCAGGAGGCGCGGTGTTTCCCCGGAGAAACACTTCCCTCACTGAGGAGCGACATGTCGGAGAAGTCTCCCGCCACGCCCGTCGACTTCTGGTTCGACCCGCTGTGCCCCTGGGCCTGGATGACCTCCCGCTGGGTGCTGGAGGTGGAGAAGGTACGGGACATCGAGGTCCGCTGGCACCTGATGAGCCTCGCGGTCCTCAACGAGGACAAGCTCGACGAGCTCCCCGCGGAGTACCGGGAGATGCTCGAGGTCAAGGCCTGGGGCCCGGTCCGGGTGGTGATCGCGGCCCGGCAGGAGCACGGCGCCGAGGTGCTCGGCGACCTCTACACCGCGCTCGGCACCCGCATCCACAACCAGGGCGAGGGTCCGGAGAAGGAGACGGTCGCCGCCGCCCTGAAGGACGTCGGCCTGCCCGAGTCCCTCATGGAGCACTGGGACTCCACCCCGTACGAGCCCGAGCTGCGCGCCTCCCACAAGGAGGGCATCGAGAAGGTCGGCCAGGAGGTCGGCACCCCGGTCATCGCGGTCCCCGGACCCGACGGCGAGGAGATCGCCTTCTTCGGCCCGGTCGTCACCCCGGCGCCCAAGGGCGAGGAGGCCGCCCGCCTGTGGGACGGCACCCTCGCGGTGGCCTCCGTCCCCGGCTTCTACGAGATCAAGCGCACGCGGACGAAGGGGCCGGACTTCAGCAACCTGTGATCACTCGATCAGGGGCATCTTGATGGGCGGGGTGAAGGGCTTCTTGTCCCAGCCGGTACGCAGGTTGCGGCACTGCTTCCCGGTGTCCGGATCCAGTACGTTCACGCAGAGCCGGAACTCGCTCACGCTCACGCGGCCCAGCCGCTTCTTGAGCTCCTCCTGTTCCGCCTTGTTCAGTTGACGGTGCTGCTGTTCCGAGTCGCAGGTCCAGCAGAACTCCCGGGTTGTCCTCTGTGTCGCCATTGCGCCACCATGGCCCGGATCGCCGCATACCGGAAGCCCTCGCGGGTCACGTCCCCGCGAGGGCTTCCCTCTTTCCTCCTGCCGGGTGAACGGTGAGAAGACGATCACGAGGCAGGACACTTATTGCAATCTCCTTGCAACTGCACGCTAGCAGCGAAAAAGGCCGTCCGTGAGTCCTTGGGACGCGAAACGGCCCCCGCGTGTTCACGCGAGGGCCGTCGGCGCGGGCGTCAGTGCCGGGCGCGCGCCCGCTGCCAGGCGTATCCCCCGGCCGCCAGGAGCAGCGTCATCGCGCCCGTCGAGTACAGCTGCACCCGTGTGTCCGGCTCCCGGGCCATGAGGACGAAGACCGCCGCCATGCCGGCCAGCGCCGCCCAGGTCAGCCACGGGAACGCCCACATCCGCACCGTCAGCCTCTCCGGCGCCTCACGCTCCAGCCGGCGGCGCAGCCGCAGCTGGGAGACGGCGATGAAGGTCCAGACGACCAGGATCACCGCGCCGATGGTGTTCAGCAGCCAGGCGAAGACGTCGTCCGGCCGCCAGTAGCTCAGCAGCACGCACAGGAAGCCGAAGGCCGAGGAGGCCAGTACGGCGATCTGCGGCACCCCGCCCGACACCCGGCCGAGCGCCTTCGGGCCCTGGCCCCGCTCCACCAGGGAGTAGCCGATGCGCGAGGCGCCGTAGATGTTGGCGTTCATCGCGGACAGCAGCGCGACCAGGATCACGACGTTCATCACCTGGTCGGCGCCCGGGATGCCGAGACGGTCCAGGGCGGCGACGTACGGGCCGTCCTCGACCACCGCCGGGGAGTCCCACGGGACCAGGGTGACGACGACCGCCATCGAACCGATGTAGAACAGCGCGATCCGCCACATCGCCGTACGGACCGCGCCCGCCACGCCCTTGACCGGGTCCCGCGACTCGGCCGCCGCGATGGTCACCGTCTCCAGACCGCCGTACGCGAAGACGGAGGCGAGCAGCCCGATCACCAGGCCCTCCGCGCCGTTGGGGAGGAAGTCGGTGAGGTGGGAGGCGCCCGGGGAGTCCGTGCCGGGCAGCACGCCCGCGACGGCCAGCACGCCGAGCACCAGGAACAGGGAGATCGCGCCGACCTTGAGGGCCGCGAACCAGAACTCGAACTCGCCGAAGTTCTTCACCGCCGCGAGGTTCGTCCCGCAGAACACCACCATGAACAGCGCCACCCACGCCCACGCGGGCGTACCCGGCAGCCAGCCGGTGACGATCGTCGCGGCGCCGATGCCCTCCAGGCCGACCGCCGTGCACAGCAGCACCCAGAACGACCAGCCGGCGGTGAACCCCGCCCAGGGCCCGATCGCCCGCTCGGCGTGCGCCGAGAAGGAGCCCGACGACGGATGCGCGGCGGACATCTCGCCCAGCATTCGCATCACCAGCATCACCAGGAGGCCGGAGAGGGTGTAGGCGACGACCACGGACGGACCGGCGGCGGCGATGGCCGACCCGGAGCCGACGAACAGCCCGGCGCCGATCACCCCGCCGAGGGCGATCATCGACAGATGGCGTTGCTTCAGGCCGTGCGAGAGGGAGACGCCGTCCGCCTCGGGAGGCGTCGCGGCCGGGGGTGCCGCCTGGCCGGGCGAAGTCGAGGACGTGGGGGAGGTGCGGGGCATGGGCGCGACTCGTCCAATGCGGGAGACGGCAAAAACGCCACCCAGTCTGGTCGGCCTTCCACGCGCACGGGGAGGCCGACCAGCATATGGACACGTGACATGCGGAGGGTGATGTTCCGGTTACCTGGCGGCCGTCACATGGTGCGAGGCGTCGTCCGGACCGCTTGGTGGATCCCTACAGCCGCCGTTCCCGTGCCGGATGTTGGCGAAACCACGTCACCTCAGTGACCGGAGTCACCCCGTGCCCCTCGTCCGTCCCGCTCTTTGTCCGGAGCCCACCAAGTCCGCGTCGGCGCCTTTGTCGACCGCTGACGGTGATCGGCGCGCGGGCGCCGGTATAGCGTCGCGGTGTCCCCAACCGCCCTCACCCCGCGGAGACCTCATGAGCACCGCTACCGTCACGTCCGCCCGATCCGGACAGGTCCTCGCGGACCTCATCCCGGCCTCCCGTGTCCGGGACGCCGCGCTCGTGCTCGGCGGCGCCGCGCTCACCGGCCTCGCCGCCCAGATCGCGGTGCCCGTCCCCGGCTCCCCGGTGCCGGTGACCGGCCAGACCTTCGCGGCGCTCCTCGTCGGCACCGCCCTCGGCGCCCGCCGGGGCTTCGTCTCCCTGGCGGTGTACGCGCTGGTGGGCGCGGCCGGCGTGCCGTGGTTCGCGGAGGGCAGGGCGGGGACGGGGATGCCGTCCTTCGGCTACGTCCTCGGCATGCTGCTGGCCTCCGTCGTCGTGGGCGCCCTGGCCCGCCGCGGCGCCGACCGCTCCGTCTGGCGCACGGCGGGCACCATGGTGCTCGGCTCGGCGGTCATCTACGCCGTCGGCGTGCCCTACCTGGCCCTCGCCACCGGCATGTCCGCCTCCGCCGCGATCGCGGCCGGCCTCACCCCGTTCCTCGTCGGCGACGCCCTGAAGGCGGCCCTGGCGATGGGCGTGCTGCCCACCGCCTGGAAGTTCGTCGACAAGCGGTAACCGCCCGGGTTCTGCGACGAGAGGCTCGGCGGGGGCGCCGTACGGCGC
>NZ_JBHYVC010000088.1:0-24485 GCF_042749965.1 Streptomyces sp. NPDC059454
GTTTCTCGTGGTCTCTGTTTTGTTAATAAGACACAGGCTCAGGGGGGCACCACCGTTCGGTGGTCACCCCCTGAGCCATGTCTCACCGCACCCCGCCTGCCACGTAACCGCGGGCAGTCTCGTACCTCTCCCCGTGCCCCAGGGCCCTGGGACGTACCTTCCAGGGTGCCAGGGGCGCCTCCCCGCTCGAGCGAAGCCGAGAGCGGGGGAGGACGGGCGCCGGGTGCCCCCTCCGGGGGAGGCACCCGCGAGCGCCGGGCAGTGCGCCCCGCCCCCGGCCGGCTCTCACCCCCGGCGGGCCGGCCCCCACCCCGCAAGCCCGGCCCTCACCCCGCGCGGCCGGTGAGGCTCAGCCCCGCTGCCGTGAGGGCCTGCGCCAGGTCGGGCGAAGCGACAGGAGCCGTTGCCGCACCCCGTCCCACCGGGCCGACACCGCCCACACCACCCGCACACTCGACCGCGGAGCGAACACCGCCCGCACCCGCGCCCTCCGGTCGACCGCGCCCCGCAGCCCCGCGGCAACGCCCCGCACCTCGTCCGTCAGACCCACCGCCGGCCGCGGCCGAGGCGCGTACAGGACCTGCTCCACCGCATCGGCCACCCGGTGCACCGACGCCGCCGCACCCGGGCCGAGCCGGCCCAGCCGCACGATCCGGTCCGCCGCCCCGCGCGGGGTCAGCGACTCGTCCGGCGCGATGCCGTAGTCCCACGCCGTGTCGGTCAGCTCGTCCCAGACGGCCAGGACGTACGGCACCGCCTCCGCCTCCGAGCGGCCGTGCCCGCCCAGCCGCGCCGCCCGGGTCCTCGCCCGCCACAGCATCGGCGACAGCGGCAGCACCAGCACCACGAGACCGGCCAGCGCCCACCCCAGCAGCGCGTACCACTTCGGGCCGTCGTCGCCCGTGGGCAGGGCCACCTGCGGCGACTCGCTCTCGCACGCCCCGAGCTTCCTCCGCTCCGCCGTGCAGCTCTCGCTCTCCGAGGGCTCCGCCGACGGCTCCGCGGGCGTGGTCTGTGAGGGCCGGGCGGGGTCGGGCACCGTGTTCTCCGCGGTGTCCTGCACGGTGTACGACGGTGTCGAACCACGGGTCGGGGTCGGCTCGAACCGGGTCCAGCCCGCGCCCTCGAAGTACAGCTCAGGCCAGGCGTGCGCGTCCCGCAGCCCGACGGAGACCGTGCCGTCCGCCTGCGGGGTGCCGGGCGCGAAGCCCACCGCGACCCGCGCCGGTATGCCCAGCGAACGGGCCATCGACGCCATCGCGAACGAGAAGTGCACGCAGAAGCCCTGCTTGTCCCGCAGGAAACGGGCGATCGCCTTCGAGTCGCTGCCGACGTCGACCTCGGTGTCGTACTCGAAGCCGCCGGTCAGTGTGAAGTACTCCTGGAGCTTGACCGCCCGGTCGTAGTCGTTGGCCGCGCCCTCGGTGACCTCGCGGGCGGTGCTGGACACCACGGGCGGCAGCGAGTCCGGCAGCTCGGTGTACTCACGCCGCAGCGCGGGCGTCGGCTCCGGCGCGTCGGCCAGCTGCTCCGCCGTGGGCTGCACGTGGAGGCTGCGCACCTCGTACGTCAGACCGCGCGTGTTCTGCCCGTGGTCGCCGACCAGTGTCATGCCGACGGGTTCGTAGCGCCAGTTGCCCCGGACGCTCACCCCGCTCGGCGGGTACGGCATCGGCAGCCAGTCCTGGGCGTACCAGTCGGCGGTCGAGATGGTCGTGCCGATCTCCGTGCGCTCGATGCCGGTGCCGAGGCCCGGCGGCGTCGGGAACGTGCCGTCGGGGACGGTGGTGATGGACCGCTTCGACGGCTTCCACGTGGTGCCGTCGAAGTCGTCCAGGGACACGATCCGCAGATACAGGTCCGACACGTCCGCCGCCTCGGAGCGCACCGACATGACCTGGCGGTCCTCGTCCCTGTTCAGCGAGTCCCGCAGCGACACCAGCGGGTTCACCGCCGAGATGGTGCCGCCCCCGCCGGTGCCCGGGCCGACCCCCGTACCGGTGGGGTCCAGCAGGCCGCCGTTCATCGCGGGCAGGCCGAGCGGCACCACCAGGGCGATGCCCAGCGCGACCGCGCCGATCCGCCGCCCGGTGCGCACCGGTGCGACGGCACCGGGCGAGTCCCCGCCCGGGCCGGGCGCCCCGCCGAACACGCGCCCCCACTGGGAGAGCCGGTCCCGGCCCTCGGCGAGCAGCAGCATCAGATAGCCGGCCGCCGCCAGCAGGAACCACAGCCAGTCGATGCCGTTGTCGGCCAGCCCCGCGGCCACCGAGTACAGGGCGAGCAGCGGCAGTCCGGCCGGGGCCGCGCTGCGGAAGGTCACCGCGACGGTGTCCACCAGCAGCCCGATCACCAGCACACCGCCGACCAGCATCAGCCGGATGCCGTCGGACAGCGGCGCCGGGATCGCGTACCGGCTGACGTCGTTCCCGCCCTGTTCCAGCAGCTCGGCGAAGAAGCGGAAGGCGTCAGGCCCGGGTATCAGCCCGGCGAAGGCGTGCTCACGCGCGAACACCAGGGTCAGCAGCACCAGCGTCACCAGGACCTGCGCCGCCACCGTCGGCGGACGCGCCAGCGGCACCCGCCGGGCCGCCGCGCCCACGCCCGACTGCACCGCCAGCAGAAACGCCGCCTGGAGGATCCAGGTCGCCGGGTCGACCAGCGGCAGCAGGGCGCACGCCGCCATCAGTGTGGCCGCCCACGCGCACAGCGTCAGCCTCGCCCGCCCGCTGATCACGGTCCCTCCCCGCCGCTCGCCGCGGCCAGGCCCGAACGCTCCCGGTCCGCCTGCCGCCACAACTCGTCCAGCGAGGCGCCCCGCGGCACGCCCAGCGTCGTCCAGCCCGCCTCGCGCAGCATCCGCAGCCACTCCCCGCGCCTGTCCGACGCACCGGGCACACCGGCCGGTTCCCGCAGCCAGGTCCCACTGTCCAGCAGGAAGGCGAGTGCGCCTCCGCTGCGCTGCCGCATCCGGGCGAGCACCGCGGCCTGCTCCTCGTCCAGGTCACCGAGGAAGGCGACCAGAAGCCCCTCGTTCCCGCCGCGCAGCACGTCGTAGGCGCGGGACAGGTCCTCCTCGTCGGAGTGGTCCACCACGGCGAGGGCGTCCATCATCAGCCCGGCCGCGTCCGCCGACTCCTGGTTCACCCCCGCGAACCCGTCGGAACCCTCGCCCGGCACCGAGGTGCCGGTGTCGGTCAGCAGCCGCACCGAGAAACCGCGCTCCAGCATGTGCACCAGCACGGAGGCCGCACCGGACACCGCCCACTCGAACGCCGAGTCCGGTCCGGAGCCCGCGTAGGCGACGGCCCGGGTGTCCAGCAGTACCGTGCACCGGGCGCGCTGCGGCTGTTCCTCGCGGCGCACCATCAGCTCGCCGTAGCGGGCGGTGGAGCGCCAGTGCACCCGGCGCAGATCGTCGCCGTAGCGGTAGCCGCGCGGGATCACGTCGTCCTCGCCGGCCAGCGCCAGCGCGCGCTGCCGCCCGTCGCCGTACCCCTTCGCCTCGCCGCTCAGCCGCACCGGCGGCAGCGGCTCCACGCGCGGGATCACCGTCAGCGTGTCGTACGTGGAGAAGGACCGGGTCAGCTCGCACATCCCGAACGGGTCGGACAGGCGCAGCTGCAGCGGGCCCAGCGGATAGCGGCCGCGCAGATCGGAGCGGACCCGGTAGGACACCTCGCGGCGCCCGCCCGCCTCCACCCGGTCCAGCACGAACCGCGGGCGCGGGCCGAGCACGTAGGGCACCCGGTCCTGGAGCATCAGCAGGCCCGTGGGCAGCCGCGAGACGTTCTCCATCCGCAGATGCACCCGCGCCTCGGAGCCGGCGGGCACCCGCCCGGGAGAGAGCCGGCGGCTGCCGGCCACCCGGTAGCGGGTGCGGTAGAGCACGGCCGCGCACACCAGCGGCAGCACCGCCAGCAGCAGCCCGACCCGCAGCAGATCGCTCTGCCCCAGCACGTACGCGCAGATCGCGGCGGCCACGCCGGCGGCGAGGAAGGAGCGCCCGCGGGTGGTGAGACCCG
Organism: Streptomyces sp. NPDC059454; assembly: GCF_042749965.1. NCBI lineage: Bacteria > Bacillati > Actinomycetota > Actinomycetes > Kitasatosporales > Streptomycetaceae > Streptomyces > Streptomyces sp. NPDC059454. The sequence goes on from NZ_JBHYVC010000088.1 coordinate 4,026, forward strand.
CCAGGGCCGTCCTGACGCCACCCCGGCCGTCCCGGTCGCCCTCCGCGTGGACCGCGCCCGCGGTCGTCATCACAGCCTCCGGGGCGGCTGCTGGCCGTAGCCCGGGCCGCCGCGGCCCAGGCCGCTCTGCTGCGGGGTGTTCGCGGGCGCCTGGGCGCGCTCCGTGGGCACCGCGGTGCGCTGGAGGATCTCCTGCACCACCTGCTCGGCGGTGCGGCGGTTGAGCTGGGCCTGGGCGGTGGGCAGCAGCCGGTGGGCGAGGACGGCCACGGCGAGCGCCTGCACATCGTCCGGCAGCGCGTAGTCCCGGCCTCCGAGGGCCGCCGACGCCTTCGCCGCGCGCAGCAGGTGCAGTGTCGCGCGCGGCGAGGCGCCGAGCCTGAGGTCGGGGTGCGTGCGGGTGGCGGAGACCAGGTCCACCACGTACCGGCGGATCGGTTCGGCCACGTACACCTCGCGCACCGCCTCGATGAGCTTGAGGATCTCGTGCGCGTGCGCCACCGGCTGGAGGTCCTCCAGCGGGGAGACGCCGCCGTGCACGTCCAGCATCTGCAGCTCGGCCTCCGCGCTCGGGTAGCCGACCGAGACGCGGGCCATGAAACGGTCGCGCTGGGCTTCCGGCAGCGGGTAGGTGCCCTCCATCTCGACCGGGTTCTGCGTCGCCACGACCATGAACGGGCTGGGCAGTTCGTAGGTCTTGCCGTCGATGGTGACCTGGCGCTCCTCCATCGACTCCAGCAGCGCCGACTGCGTCTTCGGCGACGCGCGGTTGATCTCGTCGCCGATGACCACCTGCGCGAAGATGGCGCCCGGCTTGAACTCGAAGTCGCGGCGCTGCTGGTCCCAGATGGGCACACCGGTGATGTCCGAGGGCAGCAGGTCCGGCGTGAACTGGATCCGCCGCACCGAGCAGTCGATGGACCGCGCCAGCGCCTTGGCCAGCATCGTCTTGCCGACTCCCGGGACATCCTCGATGAGCAGATGTCCCTCGGCGAGCAGTACGGTCAGCGAGAGCCGTACGACCTCGGGTTTTCCCTCGATCACGCCTTCCACCGAATTCCGCACGCGCTCCACCACGGCGGTCAGATCAGTGAGGCTCGCTCGATCGTCATAGGTCGTCACCCGGCCCTCCTCGGCCTTTCCCCGCGCTCCGGAAAGGAGCGGGGGACCCCAAATGTCCCGGGCCGACGCCTTGCTGTGCGGACCGGCCCACCCCGAATCACGGTCACCACGCGGGAAAAGTTCCGCGTGGCACCCTTCCCGCATTCTTGCCGCCGTTACCGATTCGTGTCACTCGCCTGTGGACAACTGACAGCGATATGCCAGGCCTTACGACGTCGGACGGAGTCCGGAGTCCGGGTTCCCCCGGGGCGGGCGGCCAGGTCAGGCGGGGTCGATCTCGCGCAGCAGGCCCGTCTTCACGTCGAAGACGAAGCCGCGCACGTCGTCGGTGTGCAGCAGGAACGGCGAGGTGCGCACGCGCTGCATCGACTGCCGTACGTCCTGGTCCACGTCCCGGAAGGCCTCCACGGCCCAGCTGGGGCGCTGGCCCACCTCCATCTCCAGGTCGTGCCGGAACTCCTCGGTGATCGACTCCAGACCGCAGCCGGTGTGGTGGATGAGGACCACGCTGCGGGTGCCCAGCGCCCGCTGGCTGATGGTCAGCGAGCGGATCACGTCGTCGGTGACGACGCCGCCCGCGTTGCGGATGGTGTGGCAGTCGCCGAGCGACAGGCCCAGCGCGTCGTGCAGGTCCAGGCGGGCGTCCATGCAGGCCACCACGGCGACGTGGAGCACCGGGCGGGCGTCCATCCCGGGGTCGGTGAAGGCGGCCGCGTACTGCTGGTTGGCGTCGACCAGACGGTCGGTGACCGTGCCGGAGCCGGTGGTGGCGTTCTGGGGGCCGGTGGGAACCGATGCGGAAGTCGTCATACTCATGACGGTACTGGTCACGAGGGCGTCAGGCCCGTTGTGAGAGGCGACAAAGAACGTCAGCGCGCCTTGGTGTGAGGTAACCCACAGGGGTGGTGTGAGCCCTCTCCTGCGGGTGATGTGTCCGATCCGCCCCTTGACCCGCCGCGCGGACCGCGACGCGCAGGCCGGTTGATTGACCGGGCGGGACCGTGGACTAAAGTGGCGCCGAGCGGGAGGCGAACCGTACTCGGCCGCGCCCACCGCACTGATTTCCCGGATCCCCCGGCGACGACCGGGGGGTCTCCCCGCGTGCGCGGCGCGCACGTACGGCTCGGCCTCCTCCCGCCGTCGCCCGGCCGACGGCGCCGGCCGCCCCTCACCGGGGAGGGCGGGAATCCGGCAGTGCGTGAGCGCCACGCCGGATGTGAGAGGGCCGAAGTGAAAGGGCGCGAAGCGCTTCCGCATGAGGGCGGTGGACGACGGGCGGGACAGAGCCGACACGTCCCGGTGATGCTCCAGCGGTGCCTGGACCTGTTGGCGCCCGCCCTGGAGCGGCCGGGAGCGGTGGTGGTCGACTGCACGCTCGGGCTCGGCGGCCACAGCGAGGCCCTGCTCCGGCGGTTCCCCGAGGCCCGGCTCGTCGCCCTGGACCGCGACAAGGAGGCCCTGCGGCTGTCCGGCGAGCGGCTCGCGCCCTTCGGTGACCGGGCCACCCTGGTGCACGCCGTCTACGACGAGCTCCCCGACGTCCTCGACCGGCTCGGCGTCCCGCGCGCGCGGGGCGTCCTGTTCGACCTCGGGGTGTCCTCCATGCAGCTCGACGAGGCCGACCGCGGCTTCGCCTACGCCCAGGACGCCCCCCTCGACATGCGCATGGACCAGACGACCGGCGTCAGCGCCGCCGAGGTCCTCAACACCTACCCGCCCGGCGAACTCGTCCGCATCCTGCGCGCCTACGGCGAGGAGAAGCAGGCCAAGCGCATCGTGGCCGCCGTCGTGCGCGAGCGCGAGAAGGAGCCGTTCACGAACAGCGCGCGCCTGGTCGAACTGATCCGCGACGCGCTGCCGCAGGCCGCCAAGCGCACCGGCGGCAACCCGGCCAAGCGCACCTTCCAGGCCCTGCGGATCGAGGTCAACGGCGAGCTGTCGGTGCTGGAGCGGGCGATCCCGGCGGCCGTGAGGGCCCTCGACGTCGGCGGACGGATCGCCGTGCTGTCGTACCACTCCCTGGAGGACCGGCTCGTCAAGCAGGTGCTCGCGGCCGGCGCCGCCACCACAGCCCCGCCCGGACTCCCGGTCGTCCCCGAGCGGTACCAGCCCCGGCTCAAGCTGCTCACGCGCGGTGCCGAACTTCCCACCGAGGAGGAGATCGCCGAGAACCGGCGCGCGGCTCCCGCGCGGCTGCGCGGCGCCGAGCGGATCCGTGAGGACGTCGATTGAGGAACGGACGGCACACGAGGCGGGTGACGGGCGGCCGGGCGTACGGGTGGGAAAAGCGAACTCAGGGGAGCGTGAGTGAGTAGGAAACCCGAACTGAAGGGGCGGCCCGAGCTGAAGGGGAGGGCGGCCCGGCTCGCCCGGCTCCTGCCCACCGGACGCGCCCAGGCGGCGCGCACCCCCTTCGTCCTCCTCGTCGTCGTCCTCCTCGGCGGCGGTCTGATCGGCCTCCTGGTGCTGAACTCCGCCCTCAGCGAGGGCGCGTTCCAGCTCGACGACCTCCAGCGGGAGACCAAGGACCTCACCGACGAGGAACAGGCCCTGCAACGGGACATCGACGCCTACTCCGCCCCCGACGCCCTCCAGCACCGCGCCCGCGAGCTCGGCATGGTGCCCGGCGGCGACCCCGCCTTCCTCGGCCCCGACGGCAAGGTCAAGGGCGTACCCGGCGCCGCCTCCGCCGCCCGCGCCCCCCTGGTCCTCGCGCCCGAGGCGCTGGCCACCGCGACGGCCCCGCCGCCCACCACGTCCACGTCCTCCTCATCGACCCCCGGCAGGTGACGGAAGTGTCCGACAGGGAACCGCCCCGCCGCCGGGTGCCCGGCCCCGCCAGGCCCGCCCGCCCGGCCGCCGGACGGCGCCCCGGCCCCGGCGCCCGCCCGGCCCGCAGGCCCGCGGGACCCCGCCCCGCGCCCCCGAAGGTCATCCGGCTGGGCAGTCCGCGCCCCCGGCTGCGCCTGGTCGGCGTGATCCTGACCCTGGTCCTGCTCGCCTTCGTCGTACGGCTGTTCCAGGTACAGGCCGTGGACGCGAGCACCTACGCCGCCAAGGCCGACCGCAACCGCTATGTCGGTCAGGTGCTGGAGGCCGAGCGCGGCGGGATCACCGACCGCCACGGCGTGGCCCTGGCGACCACCGAGGACGCCTACGACATCACGGCCGACCCCACGATGTTCGCCCCGGGCGAGCTGGAGATCGCCGACGGCCCCGAGCAGGCCGCCGCCCTCCTCGCCCCGATCCTCGGCCAGGACCAGGACGAGCTGGTCGAGAAGCTGCGCCCGGAGAACAGGGCCCTGCGCTACGTCAAACTGGCCGGCCGCCAGACCCCGCAGACCTGGAAGCAGATCAAGGACCTGAAGGCCGCGCTCGCCAAGAAGGCCGAGAACGACGACTCCACCGCCAACGTCCTGGCCGGCGTCTTCTCCGTGCCCACCAGCAAGCGGGTGTACCCCAACAACGAGCTCGCCGCCGGGATACTGGGCTGGGTCAACGCCGAGGGCAAGGGCGGCGGCGGCATCGAGCTCCAGCTCGACAAGCGGCTCGCCGGCCAGGACGGCAAGATCCGCTACGCCCAGTCCGGCGGCCGTCTCGTCCCGACCGCGGGCTCCACCGAGACCCCGGCCGTGCCCGGCAACGACGTCGAGCTGACCATCGACCGCGACATCCAGTGGGCCGCGCAGAACGCCATCAGCGAGCAGGTGAAGGAGTCCGCGGCCGACCGCGGCTACGTCATCGTCCAGGACACCCGTACCGGCGAGGTCCTCGCGATGGCCAACGCGCCCGGGTTCGACCCGGGCGACCTCTCCGAGGCCGACCCGGAGGCGCTCGGCAACGCGGCCGTCCAGGACGCCTTCGAGCCCGGCTCCACCGCCAAGGTGCTCTCCATGGCGGCGGTCCTCGAGGAGGACGCCGCCACCCCCGGAACGCATGTCGTCGTGCCCAACCGGCTGCACCGCGGCGACCGCCTCTTCAAGGACGACATCGACCACCCGACCTGGTACCTGACGCTCAACGGCGTACTCGCCAAGTCCAGCAACATCGGCACCATCCTCGCCACCGGCCAGCTCGGCAGGACCCAGGCCCAGGCCAACAAGGTCCTCTACGAGTACCTGCGCAAGTTCGGCCTCGGCAGCCACACCGGGCTCGGCTTCCCCGGCGAGACCAAGGGCATCCTCGCCCCGCCGGACGAGTGGTCCACCTCGCAGCAGTACACGATTCCTTTCGGCCAGGGCGTCTCCGTCAACGCCATGCAGGCCGCGTCCGTCTACTCGACCATCGCCAACGGCGGCGTCCGCGTCGAACCCACCCTCGTACGCGGTTCGAAGGGCCCCGACGGACGCTTCACCCCCGCCCCGGAACCCGAGAGGACCAGGGTCGTCAGCGAGAAGACGGCGAAGACGCTCGCCCGGATGCTGGAGTCGGTCGTCGACGACGAGGAGGGCACCGGCACCAAGGCGCGCATCCCGGGCTACCGGGTCGCGGGGAAGACGGGTACGGCGAACCGTGTGGATCCGGCCACCGGCAAGTACCACGGCTACACCTCGTCCTTCGCCGGCTTCGCCCCCGCCGACAAGCCCAGGATCACCGTCTACTGCGTCATCCAGAACGCCACCGAGGGCAGCTACTTCGGCGGCCAGATCTGCGGACCCGTGTACAAGCAGGTCATGGAGTTCGCCCTGAAGACCCTCCAGGTGCCGCCGACCGGCGCCGCCCCCGCCGACCTCCCGGTCACCTTCAAGCCCTGACCCGTACCGAGCACCGAGCCACCAGGAACCACCCCGTGACAGCGACCACCCCCGGCCCCGGGAACCAGAACGCCTCCCGCCCCTCGCCCATCCGTCACCCACCACCGTCCCCGCCGGACAGCGCTGCGCGCGGGCCCCTCTTTGGCCCTCCGGCCGGTACGCCCGGTACGCTCACCGCCGTGCCACACGCTGATCAGTCCCAAACCACCCAGAAGGGCCACCCCGTGACATATCCGGGACCGCCCCGTCCGGTTCAGGTCTCCGCCACATCCCTCGCGGAACTCGCCGGTCAGCTGGGTGCCTCCACGCCGGAGCAGGCCGCCGAGGTCACGGGCATCACCCATGACTCGCGCGCCGTCCGCCCCGGCGACCTGTACGCCGCCCTCCCGGGCGCCCGCGCCCACGGCGCCGACTTCGTCACCCAGGCCGCAGGCCTCGGCGCGGTCGCCGTGCTGACCGACCCGGCCGGCGCCGAGCGCGCCGCCGCGGCCGGGCTGCCGGCGCTGGTGGTCGACGACCCGCGCGCGCGGATGGGCGAGCTGGCGGCCACCGTCTACGGCCACCCGGGCCGGGATCTGCTCCAGATCGGCATCACCGGCACCTCGGGCAAGACCACCACGGCCTACCTCGTGGAGGGGGGCCTGAGGACCGCGCACAGCACGGCCGAGGGGGGCCGACGCGAAGCGCCGTCGGCCGAGGGCGGTGGCGGGCGACGGGTCGGGCTGATCGGCACCGTCGAGATGCGCATCGGCGACGAGCGCATCAGGTCCGAGCGCACCACCCCCGAGGCCACCGACCTCCAGGCCCTGCTCGCCGTCATGCGCGAGCGCGGCACCGACGCGGTCGCCATGGAGGTGTCCAGTCACGCCCTGGTCCTCGGCCGGGTCGACGGCTGCGTCTTCGACATCGCCGTCTTCACCAACCTCAGCCCGGAACACATGGAGTTCCACTCCGACATGGAGGACTACTTCCGGGCCAAGGCGCAGCTGTTCACGCCGCGGCGCAGCAGACTCGGCGTGGTCAACGTGGACGACGAGTACGGCCGCCGGCTCGCCAAGGAGGCCGGCGTCCCGGTCGTCACCTACTCCGCCGAGGGCCACCCCGACGCCGACTGGCGCGCCGAGGGCGTCGAGGTCGGCCCCATGGACTCGACGTTCACCGTGATCGGCCCCGAGGGCGAGCGGATCGCCGCCCGATCACCGCTGCCGGGGCCCTTCAACGTGGCCAACACGCTCGCCGCGATCGTCGCCCTCGCCGCGGCGGGGCTCGACCCGCAGGCCGCCGCCGACGGCGTCGCCGCCGTACCGGGCGTGCCCGGCCGGCTGGAGCGCGTGGACGCCGGGCAGCCGTATCTCGCGGTGGTCGACTACGCCCACAAGACCGACGCCGTGGAATCGGTGCTGCGCGCCCTGCGCAAGGTCACCGAGGGCCAGGTGCACATCGTGCTGGGGTGCGGCGGCGACCGCGACAAGACCAAGCGGATGCCCATGGGCGCCGCCGCCGCGCGGCTCGCCGACACCGCCGTACTGACCTCCGACAACCCCCGCTCCGAGGACCCCCTCGCGATCCTCGCCACCATGCTCCACGGCGCCGCCGCCGTGCCCGCCCACGAGCGCGGCGAGGTACAGGTCTTCGAGGACCGGGCCGCCGCGATCGCCGCCGCCGTCGCCCGGGCGCGGCCCGGTGACACGGTGCTGGTCGCCGGCAAGGGCCACGAGCAGGGACAGGACATCGCCGGGGTGGTGCGTCCCTTCGACGACCGCCAGGTGCTTCGGGAAGCCATCAAGAAAACCCAGGGATGAACTTGTGATCGCCCTCTCCCTCGCCGAGATCGCAGAAGTCGTCGGCGGGCAGACGCACGACATACCGGACCCGTCCGTGCAGGTCACCGGACCGGTGGTCCGGGACTCGCGGGAGGCGGGTCCGGGCAGCCTGTTCGTCGCCTTCGCCGGCGAGCGCGTGGACGGCCACGACTTCGCGGCCCAGGTCGTCGGGGCGGGAGCGGCCGCCGTGCTGGCCTCCCGGCCCGTCGGGGTGCCCGCGATCGTCGTGGAGGACGTCCAGGCGGCCCTCGGGGCCCTCGCCCGGCATGTCGTCGGCCGGCTGGGCACCACTCTCGTCGCGCTCACCGGCTCGGCCGGCAAGACCAGTACCAAGGACCTCATCGCCCAGGTGCTCCGGCGCAAGGCGCCGACCGTCTTCACCCCCGGCTCCCTCAACAACGAGATCGGGCTGCCGCTCACCGCGCTCACCGCCACCGAGGAGACGAAGTTCCTCGTGCTGGAGATGGGAGCGCGCGGGATCGGACACATCCGGTACCTCGCCGGTCTGACGCCCCCGAAGGTCGGACTGGTCCTGAACGTCGGCTCCGCCCACATCGGCGAGTTCGGCGGCCGGGAGCAGATCGCCGAGGCCAAGGGCGAGTTGGTGGAGGCCCTGCCCCCGGCCGAGGAGGGCGGCGTCGCGATCCTCAACGCGGACGACCCCCTCGTACGGGCCATGGCATCCCGTACGAAGGCGAAGGTGATCCTTTTCGGAGAGTCCGACGAAGCGGACGTCTCCGCCGAGAACGTGCGACTCACGGACAGCGGACAGCCTTCCTTCAGGCTTCACACACCCTCCGGTGCATCCGATGTGACCATGCGCCTGTACGGTGAGCATCACGTGTCGAACGCGCTCGCCGCGGCCGCCGTCGCCCACGAGTTGGGCATGTCCGCAGACGAGATCGCCACCGCGCTCTCCGAGGCGGGCTCCCTCTCCCGCTGGCGGATGGAGGTCACCGAGCGCCCGGACGGCGTGACGGTCGTCAACGACGCCTACAACGCGAACCCCGAGTCCATGAAGGCCGCGCTGCGCGCGCTGGCGGCCATGGGCAAGGGACGCCGTACGTGGGCGGTGCTCGGCAAGATGGCCGAGCTCGGGGACGAGGCGCTCGCCGAGCACGACGCGGTCGGACGGCTCGCCGTCCGGCTCAACGTCAGCAAGCTCGTCGCGGTCGGGGGCAGGGAAGCCGCCTGGCTGCAACTGGGCGCATATAACGAGGGTTCGTGGGGTGAGGAGTCGGTGCACGTGTCCGACGCACAGGCGGCGGTCGACCTGTTGCGCAGCCAATTGCGCCCGGGAGACGTCGTTCTCGTGAAGGCGTCCCGTTCGGTCGGGCTCGAGAGCGTGGCGCAGGCGCTGCTCGAGACCGGTGCCGAGGGTGAGGTCGCAGCCCGATGATGAATCAGATCCTGTTCGCAGGAGTCATTGGCCTCTTCCTGACGCTGATCGGCACCCCGCTGCTGATCAAACTGCTCGCGCGCAAGGGGTACGGGCAGTACATCCGTGACGACGGCCCGCGCGAGCACGCCAGCAAGCGCGGTACGCCGACCATGGGCGGTATCGCCTTCATCTTCGCGACGGTCGCCGCGTACTTCCTCAGCAAGGTGATCAGCGGCGAGCCGCCGAGGTACTCGGGTGTGCTGGTGCTGGGCCTGATGGTCGGCATGGGTCTGGTCGGCTTCCTGGACGACTACATCAAGATCGTCAAGCGGCGTTCGCTGGGTCTGCGGGCCAAGGCGAAGATGGCCGGCCAGCTGATCGTCGGTGTCGCCTTCGCGGTGCTCTCGCTGCAGTTCGCGGACTCCCGCGGACAGACCCCGGCCTCCACGAAGCTGTCGTTCATCACGGACTTCGGCTGGACCATCGGTCCGGTGCTGTTCGTCGTCTGGGCGCTGTTCATGATCCTGGCGATGTCGAACGGCGTGAACCTGACCGACGGTCTGGACGGTCTCGCCACCGGCGCCTCCGTGCTGGTCTTCGGCGCCTACACCTTCATCGGCGTCTGGCAGTTCCAGGAGTCCTGCGCCAACGGCGAGACGCTGACCAACCCGGGCGCCTGCTACGAGGTGCGCGATCCGCTGGACCTCGCGGTCGTCGCCTCCGCGCTGATGGGTTCCTGCCTCGGCTTCCTGTGGTGGAACACCTCCCCGGCCAAGATCTTCATGGGCGACACCGGTTCGCTGGCGCTCGGCGGTGTGCTCGCGGGTCTCGCGATCTGCTCCCGCACCGAGCTGCTGCTGGCCATCCTGGGCGGTCTGTTCGTCCTCATCACCATGTCGGTGGTCATCCAGGTCGGCTCGTTCAAGCTCACCGGGAAGCGGGTCTTCCGGATGGCGCCGCTCCAGCATCACTTCGAACTCAAGGGCTGGTCCGAAGTCCTTGTGGTGGTCCGCTTCTGGATCATCCAGGGCATCTGTGTGATCGTCGGACTGGGCCTCTTCTACGCGGGATGGGCAGCGGACAAGTGACCGACTGGCAGGGGAAGCACGTCACCGTCGCCGGACTCGGCGTCTCCGGTGTCCCGGCGGCCAAGGTGCTGCACGGGCTCGGTGCGCAGGTCACCGTCGTCAACGACGGGGACGACGCACGGGCGCGTGAGCAGGCCGCCGAACTGGAGGCGCTGGGCGTCACCGTGCGCCTCGGCGACGGCGCGACCCTGCCCGAAGGCACCGAGCTGATCGTCACGGCTCCCGGCTGGAAGCCGGACAAGCCGCTGTTCGCGGCGGCGGAGACGGCCGGGGTGCCGGTGTGGGGCGACGTCGAACTCGCCTGGCGGCTCAGGAGGCCCGGCGCGGCCCCCTGGCTCGCGGTCACCGGCACCAACGGCAAGACCACGACGGTCCAGATGCTCGCCTCCATCCTGAGGGCGGCGGGCCTGCGTACCGCCGCCGTCGGCAACATCGGCGTCTCCCTTCTGGACGTCGTGCTCGGCGAGGAGGAGTACGACGTGCTCGCCGTGGAGCTGTCCAGTTACCAGCTCCACTGGGCGCCGTCCCTGCGCGCCCACTCGGCGGCCGTACTGAACCTCGCCCCGGACCACCTCGACTGGCACGGCTCCATGGAGGCGTACGCCAGGGACAAGGGCCGGATCTACGAGGGCAACCGCGTCGCCTGCGTCTACAACGTCGCCGACAAGGCGACCGAGGACCTGGTCCGCGAGGCCGACGTCGAGGAGGGCTGCCGCGCCGTCGGCTTCACCCTCGGCACGCCCGGTCCCTCCCAACTCGGCGTCGTGGAGGGCATCCTGGTCGACCGAGCCTTCGTCGAGAACCGGCACGAGAACGCCCAGGAGCTCGCCGAGGTCTCCGACGTCACCCCGCCCGCCCCGCACAACATCGCCAACGCCCTTGCCGCCGCGGCCCTCGCGCGGGCCTACGGGGTGCCCGCGAGCGCCGTACGGGACGGCCTGCGGGCGTTCACTCCGGACGCCCACCGCATCGCGCACGTCGCAGACGTGGACGGGGTCGCGTACATCGACGACTCCAAGGCCACCAACACGCATGCGGCACAAGCCTCTTTGGCGGCCTACGAGTCGATCGTGTGGATCGCCGGCGGGCTCGCCAAGGGAGCCACCTTCGACGAGCTGGTCGCGGACTCGGCGAAGCGGCTGCGCGGTGCCGTGCTGATCGGCCGTGACCGCGCCCTGATCCGCGAAGCCCTCGCGCGACACGCCCCGGAAGTACCCGTCGTCGACCTCGACCGGACCGACACTGGGGCGATGCTCCAGGCCGTCCAGGAGGCGCGGCGGCTCGCACGGCCCGGCGACACGGTGCTGCTGGCCCCGGCCTGCGCCTCGATGGACATGTTCGCCAACTACAACAAGCGCGGTGACGCGTTCGCACAGGCGGTGCGCGAGCTCGGCGCCTGACCCCGGCCGCCTGGTGCCGGGCGACCTCGGGAGGGACGCGTGGGACCGTCGACGGCGTACAGCGGAGGCCAGGATGACCGGTAGCCGTACCGGCCGCCCGCCCGTGCGGCGGGCCGCACGCGGACCCGTCGTACCCGGGGCCCCGCGCGAGAATCCCCTGCGCACCCTGATCACCCGGGCGCGCAGGGCCTGGGACCGGCCGCTGACCGCGTACTACCTGATCCTCGGCGGCAGTGCGCTGATCACCGTGCTGGGCCTGGTGATGGTCTACTCGGCCTCCCAGATCACGGCGCTGCAGATGTCGCTGCCGGGCTCGTACTTCTTCCGCAAGCAGCTGCTGGCCGCCGCGATCGGCGGCGTACTGCTGCTGGCGGCCTCCAGGATGCCGGTGAAGCTGCACCGCGCCCTGGCCTACCCGATCCTCGCGGGCTCCGTCGTCCTGATGGCCCTGGTGCAGGTGCCGGGGATAGGGGTCGCGGTCAACGGCAACCAGAACTGGATCGCCCTCGGCGGCTCCTTCCAGCTCCAGCCCAGCGAGTTCGGCAAGCTCGCGCTGGTGCTGTGGGGCGCCGATCTGCTCGCCCGCAAGCAGGACAAGCGGCTGCTGTCCCAGTGGAAGCACATGCTGGTGCCGCTCGTCCCGGCCGCCTTCATGCTGCTCGGACTGATCATGCTCGGCGGCGACATGGGTACGGCGATCATCCTGACGGCGATCCTCTTCGGCCTGCTGTGGCTGGCGGGGGCGCCGACCCGGCTGTTCGTCGGGGTGCTGTCGATCGCCGCGCTGCTCGGCGCGATCCTCATCCGCACCAGCCCCAACCGCATGGCCCGGCTCACCTGCCTCGGCGCCACCGAGCCCCAGACGGGACCGGTCGACTGCTGGCAGGCCGTGCACGGGATCTACGCCCTCGCCTCCGGCGGAATCTTTGGTTCCGGACTTGGTGCGAGCGTGGAGAAATGGGGCCAACTGCCTGAAGCGCACACGGACTTCATCTTCGCCGTCACCGGTGAGGAACTGGGCCTGGCGGGGACGCTGTCGGTACTCGCCCTGTTCGCGGCTCTAGGCTATGCGGGTATCCGCGTGGCCGGACGCACGGAGGACCCCTTCGTCAGGTATGCCGCGGGAGGCGTGACCACCTGGATCACGGCCCAGGCCGTGATCAACATGGGTGCGGTGCTCGGTCTGCTGCCGATCGCCGGAGTCCCGCTCCCGCTGTTCTCCTACGGGGGATCCGCCCTGCTGCCGACCATGTTCGCCGTCGGGCTGCTGATCGCGTTCGCGCGTGAGGACCCCGCTGCGCGGATGGCGCTTGCCATGCGGCAACCCCGCTTTGGTAGAAAGCGGGGCGGGGGTTCACAGCGGCCCCGGAGATGGAACACGATGCGACGGCGCGCCCCGGTGGCGCGTTCGTCCGGAGAGCGGTGAATTTCGGTGCATGTCGTACTCGCCGGCGGAGGAACCGCGGGCCACATCGAGCCCGCGCTCGCCCTCGCGGACGCCCTGCGCAGGCAGGATCCGACCGTGGGCATCACGGCCCTGGGCACGGAGCGCGGCCTGGAGACCCGTCTCGTACCCGAGCGCGGGTACGAGCTCGCGCTGATCCCCGCCGTACCGTTGCCGCGCAAGCCCACCCCCGAGCTGATCACCGTTCCGGGCCGGCTGCGCGGCACCATCAAGGCGGCCGAGCAGATCCTGGAGCGCACCAAGGCGGACGCCGTGGTCGGCTTCGGCGGCTACGTCGCCCTGCCCGGCTACCTCGCGGCCAAGCGGCTCGGCGTGCCGATCGTGATCCACGAGGCCAACGCCCGGCCCGGACTGGCCAACAAGATCGGCTCCCGGTACGCGGCCCAGGTCGCCGTCTCCACGCCCGACAGCAAGCTGCGCAACTCCCGTTACATCGGCATCCCGCTGCGCCGCTCCATCTCCACCCTGGACCGGGCCGCCGTGCGCCCCGAGGCCCGCGCCGCGTTCGGCCTCGACCCCAATCTGCCCACGCTGCTGGTCTCCGGCGGCTCGCAGGGCGCCCGCCGGCTCAACGAGGTCGTCCAGCAGGTCGCTCCGTGGCTCCAGCAGGCCGGGATCCAGATCCTGCACGCGGTCGGCCCGAAGAACGAACTGCCGCAGGTGCACCAGATGCCGGGAATGCCCCCCTACATCCCGGTAAGTTACCTGGACCGGATGGACCTCGCGTACGCCGCGGCCGACATGATGCTCTGCCGCGCGGGCGCGATGACCGTCGCCGAACTCTCCGCCGTCGGGCTCCCGGCCGCCTACGTCCCGCTGCCCATCGGCAACGGCGAGCAGCGGCTCAACGCCCAGCCGGTGGTCAAGGCCGGCGGCGGACTGCTGGTCGACGACGCGGAGCTGACGCCCGAGTGGGTGCAGCAGAACGTCCTGCCCGTGCTCGCCGACCCGCACCGGCTGTACGAGATGTCCCGCGCCGCCGCCGAGTTCGGCCGCCGGGACGCCGACGACCTGCTCGTCGGCATGGTGTACGAGGCGATCGCCGCCCGTGCGCAGCGTTAGACGCGTTTGACGGAAGGCAGGCAGCATGGCCGGATCGACCACCGCCGAGCGTGGTGAACGCAAGCGGGAGTCGTCCGGCCCGCCGCCGCCCGTCCGGCGGTTCGGACGGCGGCAGGTTCGTCGGATCATCGCATCGGCTGTCGCCCTGGTGTTCCTCGGCAGTGGGGCGTTCTGGCTGCTGTACGGGTCGGACCTGGTGCGCGTGGAGCGCGTATCGGTCTCGGGCACCCGTGTCCTGACACCCGAGCAGGTGCGCGAGACCGCCGACGTCCCCCTCGGGGACCAGTTGATTTCCGTCGACACCGACGCGATCGAGGCGCGAATTTCCTCCGCGTTGCCCCGAATTGACACAGTCGATGTGGTTCGTTCCTGGCCACATGAAATTGCCCTGAAAGTGACGGAACGCACCGCTGTTCTTCTCGTTCACAAAGGCGGGAAGTTCATCGAAGTGGACGAGGAAGGTGTCCGATTCGCCACGGTTTCCAAGGCGCCCAAAGGCGTGCCCGCGCTGAAACTGGCCGTCTCCGGGACGGGTTCCGCGGCGGCGAGCCTGCGCCGCTTCGGCGAGGACCGGCTGACCCGGGAGGCGGTGCGGGTGGCCGATGCGATTCCGGCCTCCGTGGCGCACGCCACCCGCAGCGTCAAGGTCCGTTCCTACGACGACATCTCGCTGGAACTGGCGGACGGACGTACGGTCGACTGGGGAAGCAGCGAGAAGGGCGCCGAGAAGAGCCGTACTCTCACCGCGCTGATGAAAGCGGAGCCCGGTGCGCGGCACTTCGACGTCAGCGTGCCCACGGCCCCGGCGTCAGCGGGGAGTTGACGCACATCAGCGCAGGCCAGCACCCTGGTTGGGCGGCGCTACGGCTGATCACATAGGGTGAAAAGAAAAACGGGAGGTTCGGCGTGTTCGTTGAACGGGCGCCACTTGTCGACTTAGTGTCCTGTTCAGAAGACTCCAGGGAACGGACACACTGGTAACCCTAAACTTCAACGTTAGGGTTCGGGTCGGCGCTACGGACCGTCCCATTCGGCATCAGTCGTCGGATCGCGAGAGCATCAGTGCTTCAGTGGTCGGGCGACACGTAACTCGAGGCGAGAGGCCTTCGACGTGGCAGCACCGCAGAACTACCTCGCAGTCATCAAAGTCATCGGTGTCGGCGGCGGTGGTGTCAACGCCATCAACCGGATGATCGAGGTCGGTCTCAAGGGCGTCGAGTTCATCGCCATCAACACCGACGCGCAAGCCCTGTTGATGAGCGACGCCGACGTCAAGCTCGACGTCGGCCGTGAACTCACCCGCGGACTCGGCGCCGGAGCCAACCCGGCCGTCGGCCGCAAGGCCGCGGAGGACCACCGCGAGGAGATCGAGGAGGTCCTCAAGGGGGCCGACATGGTCTTCGTGACGGCGGGCGAGGGCGGCGGCACCGGCACCGGCGGCGCGCCCGTCGTGGCCAACATCGCCCGCTCGCTCGGCGCCCTCACCATCGGCGTGGTCACGCGCCCGTTCACCTTCGAGGGACGGCGTCGCGCGAACCAGGCCGAGGACGGCATCGCCGAGCTCCGCGAAGAGGTCGACACCCTCATCGTGATCCCGAACGACCGGCTGCTGTCCATCTCGGACCGCCAGGTGTCGGTTCTCGACGCCTTCAAGTCGGCGGACCAGGTCCTGCTCTCCGGTGTGCAGGGCATCACCGACCTCATCACCACGCCCGGCCTGATCAACCTGGACTTCGCGGACGTCAAGTCGGTCATGTCCGAGGCCGGATCCGCCCTCATGGGCATCGGCTCGGCCCGCGGCGACGACCGCGCGGTGGCCGCCGCCGAGATGGCCATCTCCTCGCCGCTCCTCGAAGCCTCCATCGACGGCGCCCGTGGCGTGCTGCTCTCCATCTCCGGCGGCTCCGACCTCGGTCTGTTCGAGATCAACGAGGCCGCCCAGCTGGTCAGCGAGGCCGCCCATCCCGAGGCCAACATCATCTTCGGCGCGGTGATCGACGACGCCCTCGGCGACGAGGTCCGGGTCACCGTGATCGCGGCCGGCTTCGACGGCGGCCAGCCGCCGGCCAAGCGGGACAACGTCCTCGGCTCCTCCTCGGCCAAGCGCGAGGAGCCCGCCCCGGCGCGGCAGCCGGAGAGCCGCCCGTCCTTCGGCTCGCTCGGCAGCGTCACGCCGAAGGAGGACCCGGAGCCGGTGGCGCCGGAACCGGTGCACGACATCCCGGTCGTCCAGCCCCCGGTCCCGCCGTCGCGGACCTACGACAGCGCGGCCGAGGAACTGGACGTACCGGACTTCCTGAAGTGATAGGGCAGCGCGAGAGCGTGAGCGGCGCGCACTTCGCCTTCACCGACCGGTGGGGCGGGGTGAGCGCCGCTCCGTATGAGGAGCTCAACCTCGGTGGAGCTGTCGGCGACGACCCCGGCGCCGTACGCACCAACCGCGAACTGGCGGCCAAGTCCCTCGGCGTGGACCCGGCCCGGGTGGTCTGGATGAACCAGGTGCACGGGGCCGACGCGGTCGTGGTCGACGCACCCTGGGGCGAGACCCCGGTTCCCGAGGTCGACGCGATCGTCACCGCGCGGCGCGGACTCGCCCTCGCGGTGCTCACCGCCGACTGCGTGCCGGTGCTGCTCGCCGACCCCGTCGCCGGAGTCGTGGCCGCGGCCCACGCGGGCCGGCCCGGCATGATCGCCGGGATCGTCCCCGCCGCCGTACGGGCCATGACCGGACTCGGCGCCGACCCCGCGCGGATCGTCGCCCGCACCGGACCCGCCGTCTGCGGCCGGTGCTACGAGGTGCCGGAGGCGATGCGTGACGAGGTGGCCGCCGTCGAGCCGGCGGCGCACGCCGTCACGAGCCGGGGGACACCGGCGGTCGACGTGGGCGCGGGCGTGCACGCACAGCTCGAACGGCTCGGGGTGCGCGACCGGGAGCAGTCGCCGGTGTGCACACGGGAGTCGACCGATCACTTCTCGTACCGACGCGACCGCACCACCGGGCGGCTCGCGGGCTACGTGTGGCTGGACTGATGGGACATGACGGACCGTAAGGACGAACTCGCCGCGAACCTGGCGAGAGTGGAAGAGCGGATCGCCGCCGCGTGCGCCGCCGCCGGACGCGGGCGGGACGAGGTGACCCTGATCGTGGTCACCAAGACCTATCCCGCGAGCGATGTGCGGATCCTGTCCGAACTCGGGGTACGCCATGTCGCCGAGAACCGGGACCAGGACGCCGCCCCCAAGGCGGCCGAATGCGCGGATCTGCCCCTTACCTGGCACTTCGTCGGTCAACTTCAGACCAACAAGGTGCGCTCTGTGGTGGGTTACGCCGATTTCGTACAGTCCGTCGACCGTTCCCGGCTGGTGACGGCCCTCTCCAAGGAGGCCGTGCGGGCCGGGCGCGAGGTCGGCTGCCTTCTCCAGGTGGCGTTCGACGCCGGTGAGGGCGGCAGGGGGGAGCGCGGAGGCGTGGCGCCCGCCGGCATCGCGGAGTTGGCCGGACTGGTCGCGCGGTCCGAGGGGCTGCGGCTCGACGGACTGATGAGCGTCGCCCCGCTCACCGGGGAGTACGCGGGACGCGAACAGGCTGCCTTCGAGCGGTTGATGGATTTGTCGACCGACCTGCGCCGGACCCATCCGACTGCGAACATGGTCTCGGCAGGGATGAGTGCGGACCTCGAACAGGCCGTGGCCGCCGGGGCGACACATGTGCGCGTCGGCAGTGCGGTACTCGGAGTCCGCCCCGGCCTCGGGTAACGTCGCCAAGAAGTCGGACCACAGCAGAAAATATGGTCAGTTCCGCCGAACAGCGGACGTAAAGACCTAGTGGATCGCGGGCACTCGGCGGTCGTCAGCGGATCCACCACAGAGCGGAGGACTCGGAGCATGGCCGGCGCGATGCGCAAGATGGCGGTCTACCTCGGCCTCGTGGAGGACGATGGGTACGACGGCCGCGGATTCGACCCAGACGACGACTTTGAACCCGAACTCGACCCGGAGCCCGAGCGGGACCACCGGAGGCACGAGCCGTCCCACCAGCCACACATCTCACACCAGCCCCAAAGAGACGAAGAGGCGCGAGTCGTCCATCCGCCCGCGCCGCGCGAGCCGATCGCCCGATCCGCTTCGCTCCCTGCGGAATCGCCACGCCCGGCGCGGATCGCGCCCGTGGCATCCATCACACAAGAACGCGCAAGCCTGGAGAAGAACGCACCGGTGATCATGCCCAAGGTCGTGTCGGAACGAGAGCCTTACCGGATCACCACACTTCACCCCCGGACCTACAACGAGGCCCGTACCATCGGGGAACACTTCCGTGAAGGCACGCCGGTGATCATGAATCTGACTGAGATGGATGACACAGATGCGAAGCGACTTGTCGACTTTGCGGCCGGTTTGGTGTTTGGTCTTCACGGCAGCATTGAGCGGGTGACGCAGAAGGTGTTCCTGTTGTCGCCTGCTAACGTCGATGTCACGGCGGAGGACAAGGCCCGCATCGCAGAGGGCGGGTTCTTCAACCAGAGCTGAGACGCAGGACCGGACGAAGAGCGGTACAGGGGAGAGGGAAAAGCAGGCCATGAGCGTGTTCGCGCAGGTGATCTACATCGCGCTGATGGTGTTCCTCATCGTGCTGATCTTCCGTTTGGTCATGGATTACGTGTTCCAGTTCGCCCGCTCGTGGCAACCCGGCAAGGCGATGGTGGTCGTCCTGGAGGCCACCTACACTGTCACCGATCCACCGCTGAAGCTTCTGCGGCGGTTCATCCCGCCGCTGCGTCTCGGGGGCGTGGCGCTCGACCTGTCCTTCTTCGTACTGATGATCATCGTCTGGATCCTCGTCTCCGTCGTAGGACGGACTTTGTGATGAGGGTGGACGATACGGTCTTGCCGGCTGCCGATGACTACGTTGAGGTGAAGAGATGCCGTTGACCCCCGAGGACGTGCGGAACAAGCAGTTCACGACCGTCCGCCTCCGAGAAGGCTATGACGAGGACGAGGTCGATGCCTTCCTCGATGAGGTCGAAGCCGAACTGACGCGCCTGCTCCGCGAGAACGAGGACCTGCGCGCCAAGCTGGCCGCGGCCACGCGCGCCGCTGCCCAGAACCAGCAGAACATGCGCAAGCCTCCCGAGCCACAGGACCAGCAGCAGCAGCAACAGCAGGGACCGCCTCAGGGCATGCCCCAGCAGGGCATGCGAGGCCCCGGCGCTCCGGTGCCCGCCGGCATATCGGGCCCGCCGCAGCAGCAGATGGGTGGCCCCATGGGTGGTCCGCCCCAGCTGCCGAGCGGTGCTCCTCAGCTGCCCGCCGGCCCCGGCGGACAGGGCGGCCCGCAGGGTCCCGGCCCCATGGGCCAGGGTCCCGGGCCGATGGGCCAGGGCGGCCCGATGCAGGGGCAGATGGGCCAGGGCCCGATGGGTCAGGGCCCGATGGGTCAGGGGCCGATGGGTCAGGGGCCGATGCAGGGGCAGATGCAGGGGCAGATGGGCCATGGCGGCCCCATGGGCGGTCCCGGGATGCCCGGTCAGGGTGGCCCCGGTATGCCCGGTCAGGGCGGCCCCGGTGGCGACAGCGCCGCGCGCGTCCTGTCGCTGGCCCAGCAGACCGCGGACCAGGCGATCGCGGAGGCCCGTTCCGAGGCCAACAAGATCGTGGGCGAGGCGCGTTCGCGTGCCGAGGGCCTCGAGCGGGACGCCCGTGCCAAGGCGGACGCCCTGGAGCGGGACGCGCAGGAGAAGCACCGCGTCGCGATGGGCTCCCTGGAGTCCGCCCGCGCCACGCTGGAGCGCAAGGTCGAGGACCTGCGCGGCTTCGAGCGCGAGTACCGCACGCGGCTGAAGTCCTACCTGGAGTCGCAGCTGCGCCAGCTGGAGACCCAGGCGGACGACTCGCTCGCCCCGCCGCGCCAGCCCGCGAGCGCCGCGCCGTCGCTGCCGCCGTCCCCGGCGCCCTCGATGGCTCCGGCCGGTGCCGGTGCGCCGTCCTACGGCGGCAACCAGACGATGGGTGGCGGCCCCGGCGGTCAGGGCGGTCCGTCCTACGGCGGCGGTCAGCAGCAGATGCAGCCGGCGATGACCCAGCCGATGGCGCCGGTGCGTCCGCAGGGCCCGTCGCCGATGGGTCAGGCTCCCTCGCCGATGCGCGGCTTCCTGATCGACGAGGACGACAACTGACGGCCCTTCGGCCATGAGTACGGCGTAGCAGTCGGCAGCGTTCAGGGCGGGCCCCGGGTCCACGAACCCGGGGCCCGCCCTTGTGCCAGGCGTGTTCACGGGGTTTGCGGTTTTTGTTCGGGCTTGCGCGCGGTGTCCGACGCACGCAACGCCGAAGGCCCGGCCCACCGAGGTTTTCCGGTGGGCCGGGCC
>NZ_JBHYVC010000089.1:0-22486 GCF_042749965.1 Streptomyces sp. NPDC059454
GATCAGGCCGGCCAGGCGAGCGCATCGCCGGCCTCAGCGCCCGGTCAGCACGCCACTGCCGCCGAAGTCGCTCGGGCGCGTCGCCGGTCTTCCTGCTCCAGTCCTCCGTAGCAATCTTGAACACCTCCGAAATCAAGGTGTTGCGACGACCGATTGAATCCGCCCTGGGCGCCCCTGTCGGTGTGGAAGACGACACCGTTCACCCGGCCGCCGCGGGCTGCCACGGCCATCTCGATCGCGTCGATGACCAGCGAGGTGCGCATGTGGTCCGCGATCGACCAGCCCACCACCCTCCTCGAGCAGATGTCGATCACCGTGGCGAGGCAGAGCCACGTCGTGCCGACGGCTATGCAGGTGATGTCGCCGCACCACCTGGTGTTCAGGGTGTCGGCGGTGAAGTCGCGCATCACCAGGTCCGGCGCGGGCGGCGCGGTCCTGTCCGCGACTGTCGTCCGTTTCTTCTTCCGCAGGTGCCGGCCGACGATGTGGTTGACCCGCATCAGCCGGGTCACGCGTTTGCGGTTGATCCTGTGCCCTCTCACCCGCAGCTCGGCATGGACGCGCGGGGCGCCGTAGGCACCATGGTGCTCGAGGTGGATAGAGCGGATTTCGTCCACGGTCCGCTTCTCCTCGGCCTGGCGCTCGGCGCGGGCGGGCTCGGTGGCCAGGTGGCGGTAGCAGCCGGCGCGGGATGCCCCGAGCACCCGGCAGATCCGCTTGACGCCGAATTCGGCGCGGTTGTCGGAGATGAAGATCCAGCGGCAGGGTGTCACTTCATCTCCCGGGCGAAATACGCGGCTGTCCGGCGCAAGATTTCGCGCTCGAGGCGCCACTCCTGCTCGGCTTTGAGCAGCCGGGCATTCTCCGCCCGCAACCGGGCCGGCTCCTCCACCTCGCTGCCGCCCGCGTCGCGGCGTCCAAGCACGGCCCGGGCTTCGTCCTTGCGGACCCACGTCCGCGGCGACTCCGCGGTGATACCGAGATCCGCGGCCACCGCCGCGTACGTCCGCTTCCCGGCCGCGGCACGGTAGAGCGCTACCGCGTCCTTTCTGAACTCCTCCGGATACGGAGACTTGCGTCCCACCTGGACATCCCTCCCTGGACCGTCAAGATCCATTGTCAAGGTGTCCACTCCAAGGGATCAGCCTCAGTCGAGGACCTGGTAGAGGGTCAGGCCGGTGTGTGGGCTTTTGGGTCGAGCCGCCGGAGGGTGAGGAAGGCCTGGGCGGCGGTGACGAGGGTGACGTGATGGTGCCAGCCGCGCCAGGTGCGGCCCTCGAAGTGGTCCAGTCCCAGGCCGTGCTTGAGTTCGCGGTAGTCGTGCTCGATGCGCCAGCGCATCTTCGCCCACCGCACCAGGTCGGCGACCGGTGTGGTGACGGGCAGGTTCGATATCCAGTAGCCGGTCGGAGCGTCCTGCAGGTCCGGCCACTCCACCAGGAGCGTCCGGGCGGGCAGGACACCGTCCCACCGGTTGCGGCCGCCGCCCGCCTCCTGGGCCGCGGCCAGGGACTGTTTGCCTGTGGGCCGGACCTCCAGCACCGCGAAGCGTGAGGTCATCGCGCCCTTGCTGCGCTGTCGCCAGGTCACCTCGGTGAACTGGCAGGCACCGGCCTGTGCGACGAGGACGGCGACGGCTCGCGGTGGGGTGCGATAGCGGGACAGTGTGGGCGGACCGAGCCCGCCATAAGCGGGCTGGTGCGGCCGGGCATTGTCCGGGTGTGCAACTTCCTTCGCGGTCCCGGATCGGGAACCGCGCCCGGCGGTCGACATCCTCCGGGCCCATGACGGAATTCCTCGTGGCCTGCGCCACTCACGAGGCCGTCGGGTGCGCGGTCGCGCCCAATCCGGATCCGTCGGCCGGCGTGCTCGATCACGGCGAACACCTACGGTCGTGTCCTGGTCAAGGGGGACCGTCTCGAAGAAGTCGCAGGCCGGCAGCGCGTCGGCCTGGGAGCGCAGGAAGCCGGCCCACGTGCAGGAGGTCCGCTGGGGCGCCGGGTCGATCCCGGCCTCCCGCAGGATCTCCCAGACCGTGGAGGCGGCGGCCTTCACGCCCGGCACCAGCAGCTCGCCGTGGAGGCGCTGGTAGCCCCGCGTGGGATTCTCCCGTGCCAGGCGCAGCACCAAGGCGCGGATGGAGCACACGGTGCGGGGCCGGTCCGGGCGCTTCGGCCTGGACTCGGCGGCGTGGCGGCGGGCGACCGGGTCGCGGTGCCAACGGAGCCCCGTGTCCGGCCGCACCAGCAGCCTGCGCAGCACGTTCCGCGGCAGCCGGTACAGCAGCGCCGTCGGGAAAGCCCGGTCGCTCGGGCTGAAGCACGCCCTCTCCTTACCGAGTTGGCGCTCCAGCGCCGGCAGTCGGTGGCGCAGGGCGAGGATCTCCATGTCCTTGTCCCGATCGCTCATCGGTAGTAGGCGCAGCATGGCGAACGTGTTCGCCATGCCCAAGCAGGCCAGTCGCAACAGCACGGTTGGTCATCATGCCGCGTTGATCGACAGCCGCGCGACGGCACAGACTCGACCGACCGCACTCGACATCCCGCACACCAGCTCCGACCAGGGCGGGTGAGGTTATCGGCAAGCGCAGGGTTCAGTCGAGGGAGGAAATGGCCGCGTGCAATTCGCGGAGTTTCAGGCGGAGCAGTGCGGTCAGTTCCTGATCGCACGCGGGATCGACCCAGCACGCGTAGGCGTCGGTGAAGGCGAGGACGCCCAGCCAGGCGGCTAGCCCGGCCGCCGGGTCGGCGATGCCGCGCCGGCGCAGCGCCAGCGTCATGGCGTCGACGAAGGAGTGGTGCTTGAGTGCCTCCCGCTCCCGCAGGTCGCTGTTGCTCTCGACGACGGCGCGCAGGGCGGGGCCGATCGCGCGCAGCTCGGGGGTGAAGTTGCCCGCCGCCGCCTCCAGGCCGGCCGCGACGGCGCTCAGCGGCGTCGCCTCATCGGGCGCGGCGTCGATCCCGCCTGCCAGCAGTTCGCACAGCGCGTCCTGGCCGGCGAAGAGCACTTCCCTCTTGTCCGGGAAGTGCCTGAAGAAGGTGCTCTTGGTCAGGCCGGCCCGCTGGGCGATCTGCACGACGGTGGTGTTGTCGTAACCGTGCTCGTCGAACAGTTCCACGGCGGCGCGTACAAGTCGTTCCCGCGCTTGCGGCTCCCAGCGGCTCATGCGCCCAGGATAGGCGATGGGACTTGGTCCCGTCACCGTGCTACGTTGACGGGACCAAGTCCCATCACTGTGGAAGAGAGCGACTCATGCGCGTTTTCGTCACCGGCGCCTCCGGCTGGATCGGTTCCCCCGTCCTGCGCGAACTCCTCGCCGCCGGACACCAGGTCGTCGGCCTCGTCCGGTCGGACTCCTCGGCGCGTGCCGTGGCGGCGGCCGGGGGCGAGCCGGTCCTCGGCGACGTGGCGGACCTCGACGCCGTGGCCGCACTGGCCCGCGGCGTCGACGGCGTCATCCACCTGGCCTTCGACCACGACTTCTCCCGGTTCGAACAGTCGGTGAAGGAGGAGGGGGAAGTGCTCGGGGCACTGGGGGCGGCGCTGGCCGGTTCGGGAAAGCCCCTGGTGGTGGCGTCGGGAACCCCGGCGGAACCCGGCGTTCTCGCCACCGAGCGCAGTGAATCCGCCGGGGACGGTCCCGCCGCGGTGCGCGTGGCGAACGCCCGCGCCGTGCTCGACCTCGCCCGGCACGGCGTCCGGTCCTGCGTGGTACGGCTGCCCCGGTCCGTGCACGGTGAGGGCGACGCCGGTTTCATCGCCCAGCTCGTCGCCATCGCGCGCAGGGACGGCGTTTCCGGTTACGTCGGCGACGGATCGCAGCGCTGGCCTGCCGTGCACGTACTCGACGCGGCCCGGCTGTTCCACGCCGGACTGGAGGACGCCCCCGCCGGATCGGTCCTGCACGCGGTCGGCGACGAAGGCGTACCCATCCTGGCCGTCGCCCAGGCCATCGGCAGGCACCTCGGTCTGCCCAGCGCGTCGCTGCCCGCCGAGAGACTCGGCTTCCTCGGCGGCCTCCTCGCCGTCGACCAGCCGGCCTCGAGCGCCTACACGCAGGACCTGCTGGGCTGGTTCCCCCGCGAGCCCGGACTCCTGGCCGACCTGGAGGCCGGCCACTACTTCCGCTGACCGCCGCCGATGGCACCGCTTTCGTTTTCACGCGCACGGCCAAAACCGGCGCATGCGCCAACAGACATGGAGCAGCACTGGTGAATGAGTTCGTCACCGAAGACCCCGACGTGGTGATCGTGGGAGCAGGCCCGGTCGGTCTGATGCTGGCCGCCGAACTGCACCTGTCCGGCGTGCGGCCCCTGGTGGTCGACAGCGCGCACGAGCGCGCCCGGGAGCCCAAGGCGGGCGGCATCGTGGGACAGGTCGTGAGGCTGCTCGACCACCGCGGCCTGTACCAGCGCATCACCGGGGACACCGAACCACCCCGGCCGCTGGAGGCCTACCTCTACGGCGGGATGACACTGCGCCTGCACGACTGGCCGGAGAACCAGCTGTACGGCTTCACCGTCCACCAGTGGGACCTGGAGACACGGCTGGAGGAGCGGGCGCTGGAGCTGGGCGCCGAGATCCGCCGCGGCAGCGAGCTGGTCGGTTTCGAGCAGGACGCGGACGGGGTGACGGTGCGGCTGACCACGGGCACGGTGCGCACCCGGTACCTGATCGGGTGCGACGGCGCGCACAGCAGGGTCCGCAGACAGGCGGGCATCGCCTTCACGGGAACGAGCAGTCCGTATCCGCTCACCTACGCCGCGGACGCCGTGCTCTCCGACGAGCACCTGGCGGAGCTGACCGGCGACCACTCCACCCCCGTCGGCCTCACCTACCGGCGGACCGAGCACGGCGTGTTCGCCTGCGTCCCGGCCGGTCCCGGCACGCACCGGGTCGTGACGATGGAGTGGGGCAGGCCGGAGGAAGACGAGCCCGTCACCTTCGACCAGGTCCGCTCGGCGGTGACCCGCGTGACCGGCCGAGAGGTGTCGATGCGCCGGCCGACCGGCACCGGCTCGCACCTGCTGCGCTGCCGGAAGGGCACCAGTTCGCGCCTGGCGGAGCACTACCGGCGGGGCCGGGTCTTCCTGGCGGGCGACGCGGCACACGCGCATTCCTCGGTCGGCGCACCGGGTCTCAACCTCGGCCTGCAGGACGCGGCCAACCTCGGCTGGAAGCTGGCCGCCGAGCTGGCCGGCTGGGCGCCGCCCGGCCTGCTGGACACCTACCACGCCGAACGCCACCTGGCCGGACGCAGGGTGATGAGCTCCAGCAGGGCGCAGTCGGCACTGCTGGCCCCTGGGGCCGACGTCACCGCACTGCGCGAAGTGCTCGGCGACCTGCTGGCGGACCCCGCGGCGCCCCGCCGGATCGCCGCGATGATGTCGGGCTCCGACGTCGTCTACCCGTCCGCCGCACCAGGCGGGCACCCGTCGACGGGCAGGTGGGTTGCCGACCTCCGGGTGAACGCCGACGGCGGCTCCGTGCGGCTGGCGGAGCGGGCGCGCCACGGCAGGCCGATGCTGCTGTGCCCGCCGGAGGCGGACACGCTGGCGGACACGGCCTCGCCCTGGTCCGGCCGGGTGGACCTGCTGACCGTCACCGCCGCACCTGGGGCCCCGCCACGCGAGACGGTCCTGGTCCGCCCCGACGGGTACGTGGCGTGGGCAGGCACCGAACCCGCCGAACTCGCCGCAGCGCTGCGGACGTGGTTCGGCCCGCCGTCCCGGCACGTCTGACGATCACGTCATGACGCCGGGCGGGCGCACCCTGCCCGTCCGGCGTCGTGACCGGCCTCGGGTGGACCAATGGCTGCAGTACGGAGAGGATGTCACCGCACTCGATCTGCGAGACCTGTGCCGCCGTGGAATCCCCACGGTCGGTCACCCTCTGCACGAGGGACGCGGCGAGTGGATAGAGACCTTCCAGAACGACACTGCGGCCTTCCTCGAAGGGAAAATCCCGGCCTGACGCCCGCCGATCGCCTGCCACGACGTCGCTGCGCCCGGTCCAACGAGGAGGCGCCACGAGACGCAGGCGAGAGGGACCGCGTGCCCAGGCACTGCAGTCGCGGCCCCTGGTCACCCGTACAGAACAGGCACAATGGTCGGTTACGCCTTCCCCTGCACGCCCGAGTACCAGTACGGCGAGCTGCTCCCCGAAATCCCCGAACACGTTCGCGCGGGCCGTCTCATGGGCTTGTACGAGCTTGCCGTCATTCCGGCTCAGGCCCAGGGCATTGGCTCCCGCCTTCACCCTGCGCTCCTCAAGGACATCAACCCGGACCACGTCTCGCTCCTGATCCGCCCGGACAACACCGACGCGCAGTTTGTACGACCGTCTCGGCTACACCTACGCGGGCCCGTACCGCACGTGCCCGGTGGCCCGGTCTACGACCTCCTGCTTCTCGAGCTCGACGCCGACGCGCGGTAGGGGCTCACGCGGTCCGCTCGCCACCGCCTCGCCGTCTCCCTCGCGAACGTCTCCAGCCTCCTGCTCCGAGGATGCATGTAGACGTAGCGGTCGGCAGCACGGATCTGCACGGGGTTGATTTTGTCCATGAGAGTCCGGGGGATGGTGTCGACTATGTTCTCCCTTCCCAGGGCCAGCAGATGGCGGGGAGTGATGGGCAAGACGATGGAGTGCGCGTCACCGAAGGCCATGTTGTACGACCAAGGCGTGATGTCCGTGCGCACGGACACCGCCGGATTGTTACCGACCAGGAACTGCCCACTGACTGGCGTCAGCACCTCCAAGGGCCATTTCGACGCCATGGCACGCACCTTATTGAACATGCTCTCGATGCTGGTGCGAAACAGCGCGCCTGTCCCGAAATCCTGGGTGACCTCGGACTGCTCGACGAGACGCACGGCGAAGGCATCGAGGGAACCTGAACCGGCCAGGTGCAGCCCGGTCTGCCGCAACGCCTCACGGCGCAGCGGCTCCGGGAACAGCTCGACGAGCTCACTGCGGACCTTCACGCGCACAGTCTCGAACGCCGTGGTGTACACATCGCGATAGCGGTGTGACCGCACATAGTGAACTTTTCTCGGTAACGCTTCGTGACGCGTTGTGATCTTGGTGGTGCGGCCGTGTTCAAGCTGGAGCACGACGAGGGCGGCGCGGGCGATCCGGGTGGTGGCCGCAGGGTCGAGGCCGACCCGGCGTAGGGCCTTGAAGGCGACCTTCAGCCCGCGTTGTCAGATCGCCTCACCGAGATCCCCGCCGAGTCGTGCGAGGCCCTCCGTGCCCGCCGGCCGGTTCTTGGTGAGCTGGGCCAAGTGCGCTTCGAGGGCATCGAGCTGCTCGGCTCCGATCTGCGCCGCCCAGCGGTCACGCACCTCGGTGAAGAGCGTCGCGCCGAGAGTCGTCATGTCGTGGCCGCGGGCCGTGACGCGAAGTCGCTTGACACGTGCGTCGCTTGGGTCGGTCTCCCGCTCGACGTATCCGAGTCGCTCGAGGGCGGCGATCGTCTTGGCGGCGGCCTGCTTGGACACCGACAACCGGCGGCCGAGTTCCGTGGCCGTGTCCGCTCCCTCCTCGATGGCGCGCAGGGCGAACTCGTGGGATGCGCGCACGCCTTCGTGTCCGCGGCTCGCCAGTTCGCCGACTACGTCGTCCACCATCGACTGGAAGCCGCCGAGCAGCAGCAGCGCAAGCTCAGCGCCTGGTGACCGTGTCATAAGGCGCATCATACGAGAATCCCGCCGGGGTCGACAACCTGGTTGTCGACCTATAGGCTGGCAACCAGGTTGTCGATCAAATGGAGGAAACCAATGGCCCCCACGCCCCCCGGCGCCACCCTTCCGGCCCTCGAACACCACCGCGTCAGCCTCAACGGCACAGAGCTTCACTACGTCTCGGCGGGAACCGCCGGATCCCCCGTCATGCTGGTCCATGGCTTCCCGGAGACCTGGTGGGTCTTCCACAAGCTGATCCCCCTGCTCAGCGCGCACCACCGCGTGTTCGCTCCCGACCTGCGCGGTTTCGGCGACTCCGCCACCGCCACCGAAGAGCACGACAGCGCGACCGCGGCCCGGGACCTGAGCGAACTGATCACTCTGCTCGACCTCGGCCCCGTTCACCTGACGGGTCAGGACATCAGCGGTCCCACCACCTTCCGTGTCGCGGCCGCACACCCCGACCTGGTGCGCAGCTATACGGCGATCGAGACCGGCCTGCCCGGGTTCGGCCTGGAAATGCTCGCGGACGTCACCCACGGCGGCGCCTGGCACATCGGCGTCCTCGCCGCCCCCGGCATCCCGGAGATGCTGCTCACCGGACGAGAGCGCGCATTCCTCTCCGAGTACGCCCTGCCCTCCCTCAGCGCCACCCCTGGCGCGTTCACCGACCAGGACATCGACGAACTCACCCGCTCCTACACGCGACCCGACGCGTTCAAGGGTGCGGCCGGGCTCTACCGGTCGATGCTCCGCGAAGGCGAGGAAATCCGAGAACTGGCCTCCGGGCAGCTCACCATGCCCGTGCTCGCCATCGGCGGCGGGTCGGGAGACTTCACGCCGGCGACGCTACGCCAAGTCGCCAAGGACGTGAGTTCCGCATCGCTCGACGGCATCGGCCACTACGCGGCGATGGAAGCACCCGAACGGCTCGCGAACGCCCTCCTCGCTTTCTACCGGAAAATCGACAGCCCGGAATAACCCCCGGACCCAGCCCCTGAGCACGGAACAGCGCGCCTACGGAGGCAGAGCGCCCTTCATCGTGTGAGCAACGCGGTCACACGATGAGGTTCAGGCGGGCGGCGCCGATTCGACAGCGCCGCGAGACCGTTGGGTCCTTTTCGGGAACATGATGGTTGCGGTGCGTGACCGTGGGCGATCACTGGGACCGAGAGTGGTGATCTGGCGTCAGATACACGTGAAGCCCCTGGCAGGAACGGGTCTGCGAAGATCAAGTTCCGTAAGACCAAAGGCTTCATGTGCCCTCCAGTATCACCTGCACCGCCGTCCTCGACGTCAGCAGGACCACCGCCGAGTTCCTCGCCCGGCTCCTCCAACAGCACCGCGAGCGGCTCGGCACCCGCAACAACACCCGCGCCCTGGGCCCTTTCAAGCAGGCGGTGCTCATCCTGCGCTGGTTCGTCGACGGAACCCGCGTCACTCAACTCGCCCGCGACAACGGCGTCTCCGCACCGACCTCCTACCGCTACCTCCACGAAGGGCTGACCGTGCTCGCTGACCACGCGCCCGACCTGGCCACCGCCCTGGAGCGAGCCGTCGCGGCTGGCTACACCCACCTCAACCTCGACGGCACCGTGATCCGCACCGACCGCGTTGCCGCCCCCGGCCCCAACGGCACCGACCTGTGGTGGTCCGGCAAACACAAGCACTACGGCGGGAACGTACAGGTCATCTCCGCCCCGGACGGCTGGCCGATCTGGATCTCTCCGGTCCGCCCGGGCCGCGAGCACGACACCACCCGCGCCCACGGCCTGGGCATCCCCACCCTGACCGAC
Source organism: Streptomyces sp. NPDC059454 (assembly GCF_042749965.1). NCBI lineage: Bacteria > Bacillati > Actinomycetota > Actinomycetes > Kitasatosporales > Streptomycetaceae > Streptomyces > Streptomyces sp. NPDC059454. The sequence continues at coordinate 9,479 of NZ_JBHYVC010000089.1, forward strand.
CTCGGCTACGAGAACACCGGAGGCGGCTTCTGGCACCCAGTCAAGAAGCCCAGGGGCAGTGAACCCGCCGAGCATGGAAAGGCGTTCAACGCCGTGATCCGAGGCGTCCACGTCGTCGCCGAACGCGCCAACGCCCTGCTGAAGGTCACCTTCAAGGCCCTACGCCGGGTCAGCCTCGACCCCGCGGCCATCGCCCGGATCGCCCGCGCCGCCCTCGTCCTTCTCCAGCTCGAACACGGCCGCACCACCTGAACGAAGATCACAACGCGTCACGAAGCGTTACCGAAAAGAGTTCAGTGGCCGGATATGTCTCGCATGTTAGCTTTTGAGCGTGCCGCCGAACTCCTCCGGGAGCAAGTCGGCCTGCGCGGCACCACTCTTGAGCAGACCAACGATGGCATCGGCGACGTTCTTGGGTGAGTGTGGCACCAACCCGCTGGCGGTTTCCATCCGACGTGCCCCTTCGACGTCACCGCGGACCGTTCCGACGAACTCGGTCTCGGTGATCGAGGGGAACATCATTGACACGGTGATGCCTTCGCCTGCGAGCTCCGCGCGGGCGATGGCCGTGAGCTTTTGCAGGGCGGCCTTGGAAGCGGAGTACGCGCCGGACCCGGGCAGGGTGGACCAGACAATGCCGGAGCCCACGTTTACGATGGCTCCGGCCGCCTGCTTACGCATATGCGGAAGGACCGCCTGCGTCATCATCAAGGGTGCGACGAGGTTGAGCTCGAGGATACTTCGGAAGTCGTCGAGATCGATAGCGTCGATGCTGGCCTGGAGCCCTTGACCTGCGCTGTTCACGAGGGCGTCGATTTGTCCGAACTTCTGGATCGTTGCCTGCACGGCTTTCTGGACTTGCGTCCGGTCGGTCACGTCACAGGGAACAGCTATGGCTACGGGCTGGCCAAGTTCCAGGGCAAGCCGCCGGATGTGCTCCTCGCGGCGGGCGATGAGCGCTACCCGCGCGCCGGCCTCAGAAGCGGCCCGTGCAGTAGCAGCTCCGATGCCCGATGACGCTCCAGTCACGAGCACTACGGATCCGTTGATGTCCATGGGAAGTATCCTCATGTGCGAGTAGGGAATGGTTGCGTGCAGCGCGGTCGCGATCTGCAGCCGAGCGACCGCCATCCCTTGTATCCTATCAGGTGATAGCTGTTACTTGATAGGAGACCCTCGCGCCATGAGAGATGATGTCCACGCATCGAGCTTGCATGAGCTGGCCGACCTGATCTTCGCTGTGAGTCGGCAGCTGCGACCCCCGACTGACCCTGCCTTCGAGCCGTGCACGCCGATTGAGATCAGTGTCATGCGGTTCATCAATCGCAACCCTGGCGCCTCTGCCCGGGCGGCGGCGGAAGCAGCGCTGCTTCCATCGAGCAACTTCAGTCGCGTACTGCGCGGCTTGGAGAAGCGAGGCCTTGTGAACCGCGTCACAGACGACCGCAACGCTCGAGGTGTGCGCCTGTACCCCACCGAGAAGGCCAACCAGAATCTCCAGCGCCTACGCGACAATTGGGACCGAACTCTTCGCGGCATCGTCGATGACCCCGCTACGATCAAGATCGTCAACGCCACGCTGCGGCGAATCGAGGACGAACTCGTAGCTCGGCACAGCAAAGACGGCTCCCAGCCCGCTTTCTGAGGGGGCGTTCGAAGTGGGCAACTTGCCGTTTACGTCCTAGTGCGTTCCTCGCCGGGTGGGTGTCGTCTCGTCCGTTATGCGCCTGGTGAGGTTGTCGAGCGAGGCGATGTGGATCATGGCCTCGGAGCTGGCGGTGAGGGTCTCGTAGTCGCGGGCGAGGCGGCGGTGCATCATGGTCCAACCGATACTCCGCTCGACCACCCAGCGCCTTTTCACGACCTGGAAGCCGCGGGCCTCCGGGTTCCTGTTGACGACTTCGACGTCGATTCCGAGGCGGGCGCCGTGCTCGACGACGGCGTTCTTGAAGCCGGTGTCGACCCAGCTCTTGGAGATGGTGGGGTACGTCTCCTTCGCCTGGTCGAGGAGGCGGATTCCCAGGGCGTTCTCCGACAGGCCGGCGGCGGTGACGGTCACGGCGAGTATGAGGCCGATCGTGTCGGTGAGGATGCCGCGCTTCCTGCCGACGGTCTTCTTCGCGGCGTCCGTTCCCTGGCTGGTCACGGGCACGTTGGTGGAAGTCTTCACGATCTGGGTGTCGGTCACGGAGGCGGTCGGTTCGGGCTTGCGCCCTTCCTTCACGCGGGCCAGTCCGGTCAGGTCGTAGTTGAGCTGGGCGAGGATTCCTTCGTCGCGCCAGGCTGCGTAGTGGGCGTGGACGGTGGCGTGGTTCGGGAAGTCATGTGGGAGGTATTTCCAGGGGATTCCGGTACGGTTCACGTAGAGGATCGCGTTGAAGACGTCCCGTAAATCGACTTTGGCCGGCTGCCCGGTTGGTCTGCGGTCGAGCCGGGCTTTTCTCCAGGCCGCCAGCGTCGGCTCGATCAGGGCCCATCGGGCGTCGGACAGGTCGCTGGGGTATGGCTTGCGCTCGCTCACGACGTAGCGTGATCACGGGTGAGGCGGAGTGCTCGGTTCCGCTGTTCATTGGGCGATTCCGCGGCAACTTCAAACCAGACGGACTTCAAGGTGTAGAAGCGAACGAGACGGATGACCGAGCATCCATCGTGGAGAGCGTCATTCGCTGCCTATGGGATGAAGGCCCTCAAAGCGGGTCAGGGGCGAGAGCCGCATATAGGTCTTGACCTGTATAAACGCCCTCTGAGAGGTCGTTTTCGCCCGATGCTTCATCCCGGAATCGGCTGTTTGGTCTGTGGTGTCGGGTCGCGCCAGGAGATGGTGTTCTCGCCGGTGAGGCGGCGGGCCATAAGGTCGGTCATGGCGAGGTGGACCATGGCTTCGGAGCGGGTGGGCAGGCTTTCATAGTCGCGGGCGAGGCGGCGGTGGAGCATGAGCCAGCCGTAGGTGCGCTCGACCGCCCACCGCTTCGGGATCGGGGTGAAGCCCTTGGTCCCGGGTGTGCGTGCGCTGATCTCCATGTCGATGCCGAGGGTGGCGGCATGTTCGACGAGGTGCTGGCGGTAGCCGCCGTCGACCCAGGCCTTGCGGATGCCGGGGTGCTCGGCGGCGACCTGGTCCAGGAGACGGGTGCCGTCCACGGAATCCTGCACACTTGCCGCGGTGACCAGCACCGCGAGCAGGAGTCCGAGCGTGTCGGTGACGATGCTCCGCTTGCGTCCCACGATCTTCTTCCCGGCATCGGTGCCCTGGCCGGAGGCGGGGACGCTGGTGGAAGTCTTGACGCTCTGGGCGTCGATCACGCAGGCCGACGGCTCGCCGTCCCGTCCTTCCTTCTCCCGTAGAAGTTTCCTGAGCAGACCGTTGAGCTGGGCGAATACGCCGTCCTGCTGCCACTTGGCGAAGTAGCCGTAGACCGTGTTCCAGTGCGGGAAGTCGTGTGGGAGGTAGCGCCACTGGACCCCGGTGCGGTCCACATACAAGATCGCGTCCATGATGTCGCGCAGGTCATGTTCCGGCGGCCGGCCGAAGTCCAGGGCCCTGCCGCGGCGCTCGAAGCGCCAGGCGGAGAGCACTGGTTCGATCAACTCCCAGCGGGCATCGGACAGATCACTCGGATACGGGCGTCGCATCGGCATGCTTCCGGCGTACCGCCGCGGACCGAGTGCGCCCAGGCGCACAGCGACGCCAACGGAAGCACGCGGCCGCGAAGACCGGGCGTCCTGGGATGAGACAGGCACAAGACACTTCCCGCTTCACCTGTCACCCCATCTGACCAGCAAAAATCAGCCCGCATCTCCAGCAGCACGAGCACCACAACCCGGCGGCCTGAAAACCGCTGGATACACGGGCAGTCCAGGCGAAAACGACCTCTGAGTAGGTGTTTTTCTTCCTGACGCTTGGGATGACTGTGCTGCGGCCGTTGAGGCCACCGTGCGGTCGGCGAGACCGGTGGCGGCGCGGAGTTCTCCCTTGGGACCTATCAGGCGCGGGTGCGCTCCCGCACGAGCCGCAACTCCCGTACAACCAGACCTTTGTTTCACGCATCTGAATCAGTGACCGTCTCGAGCGGTACCACATACCGACGATCAGGAGGAGAAAGTGCGCAAAGCCGTACTCGGCGTGCTCGTGGCACTGGCAGCGGTGCTCGCCGTAACACCCCTCGCCGGCGCCGACCAGACGGACACCGTCGCCTGCTGCGGCGGCATGCCCGGCCACCCGTGATGGGCGATCGCTGACAGCTCGGCGGATGAGGAGCCGTCAGTTCACTGGCGGGCCCGTTCTCCCTTCGTTCGGTACCGGCGGCCGGGCGGTAGCCGCCCGCATGGTGAAGGGCGCAGTTCGCTTTCCGTGGTCGTGCTCCGCGACTGTCGTCACCGACGTTGACCACCTCGAATCCGACCTGTGAATTGCGGGGCCGGAGGCCGGATTCGCTCAGTAATTCGACTTCCAGGCCGTGGGGGCGGCGGCCGCCGTCGCGGAAGTACACCTCGCCGAGCGCTTCGGCGGCGAGGGTGCGCAGCTGCTGTTCGCCGGCGCCGGCGTCCTGGGCGTCGAAGAGACGGGCCGCGTACTGTGGGCAGGGCCGGAGTCAGATAACGGATACGAGCGTCGTCGGTGGTGCCGGGCGCGGCGGTGAATCCGAACCGGGCGCGGCGGTGAATCCGAACCGGGCGCGGGTATCGATGACAAGCCCGGTGGTGGTGGCGGCTTGGCGGCGGGCGCGTTCGCGGACGCGGGGCTGCCAGCGGGCCGTACGTCGCGGGCCGGGCGCTGGGCAAGGGTCGGCGTGGGGCCGGCGGCGCGCCGTGGCGGAAGGCAGGACACGATCCGCCCCGATTCCCGGCTGCGCCTCCACCACGCTCCGCCCGTCCCTTCCCCTGGTCCTGATGGGAAGCCGAGCGGTGGGGGCGCGGGGCGGACAGGCATCGGGGGGGGTACCTGCCCGCCTCGCGGGCGATGGCCCACACGGGGGAGAGGGCCTCGCGGAGCCGTGGACACGGCCCGCCGGTGACAGCGCACCGGATGGCGAAGTGTCTCACCCACAATGACCCGCCTACCATCGACTCGCCCAGGGACGCTTCACACAGGGCCAGTTTGGACTGGGATATGGCCCGTTTGCAGCATCGGTACGGTCTGCCGTCGGCTATCGAAGAAATCAAGCGGTGTCTTCTGCGGGTGTGCGCCCCTGGTCACCTGCGCTTCCGGTCGCCGCACACCGCCCGGTCCAGCAGGCGGACCGCGGCCTCCGCCTGCTTCAGGAAGCGCTTCTCGTCACCGAAGCGCGTGGTGAAGACAGCGGCCGCGGCCGACACCCGGCCATCGGGCGTGACGGCGGTCTCGGAGGCGGTGCCGAAGGACGTGCCGCCGTGATACCAGATCCCGCCCCCGCAGCCCTCGGCCGGGCGCCAGGCGAGGCCGAGGCCGTAGCGGGTCCTGCCGTCGGTGGCGTAGCCGGGCGCCGGGACGGTGGTGCGCATCTGCTCCAACTGCTCCGGCGGCAGCAGCCGGCCGCCCATCAGGGCGCGCAGAAAGGTGTTCATGTCGCGGGTGGTGCTGATGATGCCGCCGTCCGCGCCGCCGCCCACGGCCAGCGTGGTGTCGGTGAGGTCGTCCCGGCCGGGGAACTGCGTGTACCCGGCGGCCGTCGGCATCGGCACGTACGGCGAGGTGTCCGGTATCAGCGTGCGGCGCAGCCCCAGCGGCTCGATGATCCGGTCGTGCACCTCCTGCGCCCAGGGGTTGCCGGTGGCCTTCTCGATGACCATCCCGAGCAGCACGTAGTTGGTGTTGGAGTACGCCCATTGCGTCTCGGCGCCCGGATCGTCCGCGTCCGGCAGCCAGCCGGGGGCGTGCTCCATCGCCACGGCGACCTGCTCCTCGGGGGTCTGTGAGCGGAACCGCTGTGCGTGGAAGCGCTCGGGCGTCAGCTCCGCCGGGTCCTCGAAGGCGATGTCCGTGTAATTGGCCAGGCCGCTGGTGTGCTGGAGCAGGTTGCGCAGGGTGATGCGGCTGCCGTCGTTGCCGTTGCCGGCGACCACCCCGGGCAGCCACTGCTCGACGGTGTCGTCCAGGCTCAGCGTGCCCTCGCCGACGAGTTGGAGCGCGGCCACGGCCGTGAAGGTCTTGGTGTCGCTGCCGATGCGGTAGTAGGCGTCGAAGGGCACCCGGCCTCCGTCCTTCAGGCTCGCGGTGCCGGACCGGGCCTGCGTCTCGCGCCCGGCCGCGTCCCGGGCGAGCACCGTCAGCCCGGTGGCTCCCGTGTCCCGTACCGCGTCCGCGTCCCGCTGCAGCCGCGACCGCGCGTCCCCGCCGCCGGCACCCATGGCCTCGGCCGTGGTGCCCGGCCCGAGAAGCGATGCGGTCCCGATTGCGGCGACCCCGGCCACGGCCAGCCCCGCACGCCACCGTCCGGACCGGCCCCACCGCGCACTCTTCGTGATCTCCATGGCCAGAACGCTACGGAGGGCCGGCGCCGCGGACCATCCGGCTGGCTGCCCGGACGGGGGTGGTGCTGGCCCCCCTACCACCCGGCGGCCACCGTCCTCCTTGCCGCACCCCCCTGCTGATTGTGCCGGTGAGCCGGGGCCTGGCCGGCCGCCGGGTTCGAACAACCACCGCCCGGCCACCCGTCATGACCTGGGCAGAGTCCTGGCCACCGGCGAGGCATACAGCCGCCCCGCCCACCACAAGAAGGGCACCAAACCGCGGCGCACCGAGGAGCGGCAAACTTGACGGCCTGGGCCATGTGCAGCGGGCACGAGGCCAAAGGATTTCACGGGGTACGTCGGTGGATCTCAGCTCAGTGATCATCGCTGTCGCAGGCGTCGCAGGAACCCTGGGAGGGGCGCTACTCACTCAGCGCGGCTCCGAACGAGCCAAGCGCCTGGAGATAGAGCTCGTTCGAGACCATGAGGAGGTCCGCGAGGCCCGTTCGCTGCGACGCACCTGCTATGTGGAACTCAACCGGGATGCTCGGCAGTTCACCACCGCACTCAACCGCCACCTGCACGTCATGAGGGAACGAGGCGCGGAGGACGCCGACAGCGACGCACTCGAGGAAGCGAAGAACGCGCACCGGGATCGATACTCCGAAGCACAGATGATCGCCCCCGAAGAAGTACTCAGGCGAGCGAGTGTCGTCAACCAAGCCCTGAACAAGGTCTACGGCCAGGTCAAGCGTCTCGAACGCGGTGCCCCCGAACCAGGCGAAACGATCGAGTCCGCGGCCCAGGCCCAGTATGAGATCTGGGAGATGCTCCGAACTATGAGAACCGCTATGCGCCACGACCTCGGTGTGTCGCATGAAGATTGAGTGGACGTTAAGTCCGTTTCTGGTAGCGGCCTCGTCCGGGTTGGGTGAGGAAGCCTTGTCGGGTGAGGCGGCCCAGTCGGCTGCGGGTGATGTTGACGGATGCCTCGTCGGTGGGCATGCCGAGGAGTTTGTGCAGCTCACGGGCTCGGAACTCCTGGTCGGGATGCTGGTTGAAGGCGTTCACGATGGCCTGGTAGGCCGTGCTCGCCTCGGATGCGTCGGGATCGGTTCCTGCAGGAGCAAGCTCCGTGATGACCTTGCGGGTGGTGGCCAGGTCCGTGAGTCGCGCTTCGGTCTCGGACAGGGCGGCGGTGAGGTGCTCGATCTGGCTCCGTAGCTCTGCGGCCCGGGCGGAGGTCTCGTCCTGCTGCGCCTGAGGGCCGGCCAGGAGTTCGGAGACGTTCACGCGGCCAGCTTGAGGGTGTCGCGCCAGGTGGGGGTTGGGGTGGTGAGGCGGCGGGCCATGTTCGCGGTGGAGGCCCAGTAGACGCGTGAGGCAGAGGTGTCGGGCCGGTGGTCGTACTCCCGGGCCAGACGCCGGTGCAGCATCAACGTGCCGTTCGTCTGCTCCACCACCCATCGCTTCGGCTGCGGGACAAAGCCCTTGCCCTGGTCGGCAGGGTCGCGGCGGACGACCTCGACCTCGATGTCCAGCAGGGCGCCGTGGATGACGACTTCGTCCTTGAAGCCCTGGTCCACCAGGGCCTTCTCCAGTCGCATCCCGCACCGCTCGGCGGCCTGGTCGAGCAGGGCGGTGCCGGCGGCGTTGTCGTGCGCGGAAGCGGCCAGGACAACGACGCCGATGATCAGCCCCAGAACGTCGACGGCCAGTCCCCGCTTGCGCCCCGAAACCTTCTTGTTCGCGTCCAGCCCCGTCGTGGTCTTCGGGACGCCCGCCGCGGCACGGACCGACTGAGTGTCGATGACCACGAGGGACGGGTCCTCTAATCGGCGGGCCTTCTCCCGCACCTGGCAGCGCAGGAGTTCCTGGATCCGCTGGTCCAGCCCGTCCTCACGCCACAGGCCGAAGTAGTAGAACACCGCCGACCAGGCGGGGAAGTCGTGCGGCAGGAGACGCCACTGGCAGCCCGTCCGGTTCTGATAGAAGATCGCGTTCACGACTTCCCTCAGCTCGCAGGACCCTGGATCCCCGGTCGCCGACCGCGCCACCCTGTCCTGCTTCCAGGCCGTGATCATCGGCTCGATCAACGCCCACTGCTCGTCCGATAAATCGTTGAGGTACGGCTCTCTCTTCACGCCCCGCATCTCAACATGGACATGCCCACCGGTCATCCCATACGGCGATCGTTACCACGATCGAGCGATCACGAACTGAGGAAGATCGGACTTAACGCCCACTCAGGTCGCTTCGGCCGCGCGGGACCGGGCATGATCCGGGCCGGGTCGCCACGGACCTTGCGGTGATGCTCGCCGACGGTGGTGAGGCGATCGCGGATCTGGCCGTGCTGCGGGACCAGGCAGGGGTGTTCGGCCCGGTCGCCTCCACGCCCACGGCCTGGCGGTTGCTCGCCGACACCGACGAAACTGCACTCGCCTCGCTGCGGACGGCCCGCGCCTCAGCCCGGGAAGTCGCCTGGATGCAGGCCGCCGGGACCGGCGCGGGCATACCCGCTGCTCGGGCCGGCGGACGAGAACTTTCCGGCCTGGTTTTGGACCTCGACGCCACGCTGGTGACCTGCCACTCCGAGAAAGAGCAGGCCGCACCCACCTACAAGGGCGGCTTCGGCTTCCACCCGCTGCTGTGTTTCCTCGCGAACACCGGCGAGGCCGTGTCGGGGCGGCTGCGGCCCGGGAACTCCGGAGCCAACACCGCCGCCGATCACATCACGGTGCTCGACCAGGCGCTCGCGCAAATCCCCGACGCTCACCGGCACGGCACCGACATCCTCATCCGCGCCGACAGTGCCGGATCCGCGAAAGCCTTCCTCGCCCATGTCCGCGACCTGTGGAAACGAGGAATCCGTACCTTCTTCTCCGTCGGATACGCCATCACCGAGCCGGTCCGCCGAGTTGTCCGGACCATGCCCGACCGCCTCTGGCATCCCGCCCTGGACCAGGACGGGACGCTGCGTGACGGTGCCGAGGTCGCCGAGCTGACCGGCATGGTCGACCTGGCCGGCTATCCGGTCGGCACCCGCATCATCGTGCGCCGCGAGCGGCCGCACCCCGGAGCCCAGCTGTCCCTGTTCGACCAGGACGAGGGCCTGCGCCATCAGGTGTTCCTCACCGACACGCCCTACTCCGGGGGCGGATCCGCCCAGTTCCTGGAGGCCCGTCACCGCGGGCATGCCAGCGTTGAGGACCACACCCGGTGCGGCAAGACCACTGGCTTCGGCCGCTTCCCCTCCCGCGACTTCAACGTCAACGCCGTCTGGCTCGAACTCAGCCTCGCGGCGATCGATCTGCTGGCCTGGACGCGCGTCCTGCTGCTGGACGGGGAGCTGGCCACTGCCGAGCCGAAGAAGCTCCGCTACCGGCTGCTGCACGTCGCTGCCCGCCTCACCCGCGGCGGCCGACGCCTGCGCTTGCGGATATCGGCGACCTGGCCCTGGAGAACCGAACTGGCCACGGCCTTCCGTCGCCTCGCCGCACTGCCCCGTCCCGTCGGCTGACCGGCAGGCCCCTGACCGCCCACGACCCGAAAGACCCTGGAGAACCCGACCACCGCGCCGGGTCTCCACCATGTCCCAACACCGAAAACGCGTCAGCCACCCGGCAGTTGCCCCTCAACGACGCCTCATCGCCCCAACCGAAACGGCGAGGCTAAGCGTTGTCCCGTAAATGATCTACGGCGTGCCGGTTGACCAGCGTCGTTGTCTCTCATCCGGCGAGGGTGAGGTTGTGCAGGCGGGCGATGCCGAGCATGGCGTGGTGGACGCCGTCGCCTTTGAGGCGGCAGTCGCGGAGGATCTTCCAGGTCTTCATGCGGGCGAGGGTGTGCTCGACGCGGGCGCGGACTTTGCGGTGTGAGCGGTTGTGCTCTTCCTTCCAGTCCGGGAGTTGGCTCTGCCCGGGGCCACGGCGGTGCGGGATGACCAGGCCGGTGCCGCGGTAGCCGCCGTCCGCGATCACCGTGGTGTGGCCCACGGCGTCCTTGGCTCCGGACAGCTCCCATGCCTTGCAGTCGTTGCGGTTGCCGGTGACCGGCCGGCCGACGGCGACGACGAGCCGGGGTCGGCGTCGATGACGACCTGGTGGTTGGTGGAGTACCGGTGGTTCTTGGACTGCTCGGCGACGGTGTGGTCGCGGGTGGGGACCAGGGTGCCGTCCACGATCAGCACGGTGTCCTTGCGGAACCGCCTGCGCTGCTGGAGCGCGAGCGCGGGCCCGAGGTGGTCGATGATGCGGTCGGCCGCCGACTTCGACACCCCGAACAAGGGGGCCGGCTGGCGCAGGGTGAGGTTCGTGCGCCAGTACGCGGCGACCAGCAGGACCCGGTCCTCCAGCGGCAGGCTCCAGGGCCGGCCCTTGTGCACCGGATCCGCACCCTCACGCCGCAGTGCGGTGATGAGCTTGCCGAACCGGCGCGGGCTCAGCCCGGTGAACGGGGCCATCCAGGAGGGCTCCGACGCCGTGATCACACCAGCCACGGCAAGATCATCTCACCTGTGACCAGCAGTTACGGGACAACCCTTAGCTACGCTAAGACCGGCACGGCGCCATGTCAGTGCCGTGCCGTAGGTTGCCGGGTGTCAGGCGTTCTCGGCGGCGAGGGGATGAGGGTGCGCAGGCCAGTTGAGGGCGAAGTCCACGTGCACTACGGCCAGATCTATGTCGAGAGTGACCCGGACAGTTTTGGCCCGGACCTTCAGGAATCTTTTGCCGGGCAGAGGGCCGGTCTGTGCGGGGCCGCGGTACCGGGCGCGCTGTGGTTGTCGACCGGGCTGCACACGGGCAGCGTCGGCTTCACCGTCGAGGTGCACGACCAGGCCCCGCTACTGGACCCGGCGTGGGAGGACGTCGTGGAGGCGTCCTTCCGTCCTGTCTCGGCCGGCAGCGCTCTCGTGCAGTGGGCGGGGGAGGCCTCCTGGGACCTCGACCTGGAAGAGACGGACTACCGGGTGCGCTACTGCGCCCAGGGCATGGACGAGGCACACCGCCAGGACACCCGGCTGGACGACGAGCCGCAACTGGACCGCTACCTGCTGCAGTTCTGGCCCGCTCCGCCCGCACCGGACCGCGTCCTGAAACAGACCTCGGCGATGGCCGCGTACTGGCACGACTACGCCCGTCGGCAGCCCGCTCCGCCCACACCGGCCGAACGCGCCGAAGCCGAGCGTCAGGCCCGCCTCGCGCAGGAACAGGCCGAGGAAGAACGCAGGCTCGCCCACGAGCGGTGGCAGTGGGGCGGACGATCGCCGAGCCGCGCCCTGCGCGAGGTCGGTGGCAACGTGCGCGGCCTGCTCGCCTTCGACCCGGCCCTCGTCCACGCCATCGATGCCGCCACGCCCGAGACCCAGCGGACAACAGCGCTGCTGGCCGCACGCCGCGCCTGTGAGGCGGCCGGGCTCACCGACCTCGACTGGATCGCCGCAGGGCTTACCGCCCTGGCCGAGGGCCGCCCGCTGCCGCCGCCCCTCGACGACCCGGCCCAGGCGTGGCGGGCCCTGGAAGCAGACCCACGAGTCCCCGACAGAACCGTCGCCCGGGCCGTCCCGCCCAAGCGGCCCCCCTTCCAGCCGCCCGCCCACAGCGACGCATACACGCCGATGCCCGAGCCCGCCTCGCTCCCGCGGATCACAGGCCCTGCGGCCGCCCTGGTGAAGCCGCCGGACCGTGCCGCACCACCGACACCGCAGCCCGGGGAAGCGGCGCCGTACACGGTGAGGGTCACGTTCGGCGAGCCGGACCCGTCCCTGCGGATGTCCCAGCCCCACATGGCCCTGCCCGCGCTGCTCGGCGCCGACCCGCTCCAGGCGGCCCTGGACGCGGTGTACGCGGCCGTGGCCGCCTACGGTGAGGACTACCAGACACTCCTGCAAGAGATCCGGTCCGCCTGCCAGAAGTTGTGAAGGAACACCGGCCGCGACCCCGTGCCGCCGGTTCCAGGCCCCTGGGACTGCCCCGCAATGATCGGAGAGCTGAATCAGCCAGTTCAGCGTTTGGCTCCTCGGGTCAGCCTGCGCCTGCCGAGAAGCTCATCCGCCCAGTTCAGGCGGCATGTCGATACTCGTGGAGGATGCCGCCGAGTCGTTGGCGTCGTCGTATGTCGAGGTGGATGATCTGCTCCGGATCGCTGATCGGCCTCGGCAAGGGGCGTAGCGGGCGGGCGTTGGCGATGCCTTGATGGGGCCGGTGGGAGTTGTAGAAGTCTTCGAACTCGCTTAGCGCGTGGAGCAGGTGTCGCTGGTTCCAGATCAGGGTGCGGTCCAGCAGCTCGCGCCGACAGGTCTGCACCCACCGTTCCATGATCGAGTTCATGCGCGGCATCCGTACTGTGCTGAGTACTACCTCGATCCCTGCATCGTTGAGGACGGTGTCGAACAGGGCGGGAAACTTTCCGTCCCGGTCCCGGATCAGGAACCTCAACCCGGCAGCTGGCGTCTTCGAGGTCCATGACGGGATTCTTCGCGACTTGCGTCACCCAGGATGCGGTGGGGTGCGCAGTGGCGCCGAGGATCCGGATCCGGCGGCTGGCATGCTCGATCACCGCGAACACGTACAGGCGCGA
>NZ_JBHYVC010000090.1:0-22178 GCF_042749965.1 Streptomyces sp. NPDC059454
GCCCGGCCGGCCCGCCCGGCCGGGCGTTCGCGGGCCGTCTTCGCCGGACCCCACCGGCACCGGCCTGCGGTCCCCGATTCCGGACGACTCGAGCGGAGCAGCATTGAGAGGCAACCGTACCGCCGCATCGCGGACGTCCCGTGTCCGTACCAGGGGCGCGGCGATCGCCGCGTTCGTCGTCCTGGCCGCCGTGGCACCGGCCACGGCCTCCGCCGCGGGCACCCAGGAGGTCGACGCCGAACTGCCCTACGTGTGCGACCTCCCCTCGGGGGAGCGGACGGCGACGGTGCGGATCTCGGCGGAGTTCCCGGACCGGGTGGAGCGGGGCGAGGCGATCTCGCCCACCGATGTCACCACCGTCGTGGAGCTCCCGGCCGAGGCGGTCGCGGACCTCACCGCGCTCGAGGCGGCCACCGCGCGGGCCGCCACCCGTCTCACCGTCGGCGTCGCCCAGGACGAGACCACGGCCGAGGCGACCTGGCACGGCACCGCGCAGCCGGTCGCCCTTCCCGCATCCGGACCGCTGACGCTGACCGCGACGGGCGACGTCCCGACGGTGACCGGACGGGGCGAGGACGACCTGCGGTTCTCCGCCGGGAACCTCGCCGTCGACCTGGCGCTCGACGCGGCGGACGGGACCGCCGCCGGTCCCGGGTCGCTGACCGTCGCGTGCTCCCCCGCCGGGAACGCGCCGGAGGACGGGCTGCTGGTCACCGTGCCGGTCGGTGCGGACGCGGCGGAGCCGAGCGGCTCGCCGTCCGCGTCCGAAGCCTCCCCCGGGACACCGGCCCCGTCCTCCGGAACACCGCGGGACAGACAGGGGGACCGGGCGCCGGAGGTGGCGGCGAACCCGCCCGGCCCGACGGCGGGCCGCGACGCGCCGCACTGCGCCTACGGCGAGGAGAACCCGTTCGAGCCCCTGTCGATGAACGCGTACATCACCGGCTACAGCAACGTGAAGAAGCAGCAGGGCGCTTCACTGCTGCCGGTGTCCTGCGTGCTGCTCGAGACGAAGGAGATGCTCGCCGAACCGGACGAGCACGGCAACTTCGTCGTGACGATCAAGGCCGAGGGCGAGCTGCACCACGAGGGACGCATGCGGACGCCCCCCTTCCGGAGCACCTTCCTCAGCTTCGGGTTCGTCCCGACGACGGCCACCATGGTGCTGGAACAGACCGGTCCGATGACCATCCGCTTCGACAGCACCTACGTGGGGCTGGACATCATGGCGGAGACCTTCGTCCGGGTCCCGTTGCGGCTCCGGGTGACCGGCCTCGAGGTCAACGGCACCTCCCTGGACGTCGGGTCCGGCTGCCGGACGGAGAAGCCGCTCCGCTCCCCCGAGCCGGACCCCGCGAACCACCCCGGCGACCACCTGGTCATGTACGGGAAGGGGGAGCAGAAGTACGCCGAGGACGCCACCGGCTACATGCTCCTCTCGGGCGGTCCGCTGACCGGCGAGGCGACCATCCCCGCCTTCACCGGCTGCGGCAGCAGCGGCGGCGAGAACCTCGACCGCCTGCTCACCGCCTCCGTCTCCGGCCCCGGCAACTACCTCAAGCAGATACAGGGGCAGACGTGCACGCCGAGCGCTCCCGTGTTCGGGGACGAGAACGCCGCCGCCCAGTGCACCAGCGACCTGCAGCCCCACGTGATCCCCGTCCCGGAGCGCTGAGCCGCTCCCTCCCCCCCCCCGTTTCCCCTCCCATCACGACGGAAGGCCACCACCGTGTCCCAGCTCTCCCACCGCACCAGAATCGCGACCGTCTCCGCCCTGACCGCGCTCGGCGCCCTCGCCTCCCTGGGCACCGCGACCGCCGCCGACCCCACGCTGAACGGCGAGTGGGCCCCCTTCACCCGCTGCCCCGTGGACGCGCCGGCGATGCTGGCCGCCGACGGCTTCGACAGGACCCCGCAGTGCGTGGTCTCCACCTCCGCCAGCGGCTCCATCAAGCTGGGCAAGACCACCGTGACCACCGGGAAGACCAACCTCCAGCTCGGCGTCGTCCAGAACGCGGACGGCACCAGCACCGTCGTCGCCCCGCCCTCCGGCGCGCTCGTCGCCGACTCCGCCACCGTGCCCGGGGGCCTGCTCGGCCTGATGTGTCCGAGCAACATCCCGGTGATCACGTCCATCTGCGAGACGCTCGAGGGCTCCTCCCTCAACAGGATCACCGCCACCATGGAGTCCGTCGGCGCGCCCTACGCCTTCGACCAGACCGCGGGCGTCCTCACCGACATGCCCATCGTCGCCCTGCCGGTCCGCATCCACCTGGAGAACCCGCTCCTGGGCGGCAAGTGCTACATCGGAACGGCCGCCAACCCCGTCCTCCTGCGCCCGGAGAACCGCAACTACCCCGAGTTCGGGATGAGCTTCTTCCAGGGCGACGGCACCGCCGACGAATCCGGCGAGATGAGCCGGATCAACCTCACCGGCGCCACCCAGAACGACAGCGCCTTCGCGGTTCCCGCCGCCACCGGCTGCGGCCTGAACATCGGCCTGATCAACGCCGCGGTCAACGCGAAGTCCGGGCTGCCCTCCGCCGCCGGGAACAACAGCCTCACCCTCAACGACACCCGGACCCACCTCACCGGCCTCAACGCGCCCGGCACCGCCGCCCCCGAGGCAGGCAGGGTGCTCGCGGAGAACTGGCACTCCGCCGTCAGGTGACGGCTCCACAGCGGCGGTCCGGCCGCCGTGGCGGCCGGACCGTGCGCCTGTGAAGCACTTCTGCTCAAACGGTGTACAGAGAAAGGAAGTTGATTTAGTTTCAGTTCCTCGGACCGGCGTGACCTGGTGGACCGGTCCGGGCGCCGTCCGCCACCCGGTCGGACGCCACCCGCCCGGCCACCCCGCCGGACACGTCGGAGAGCAAGGGGTCGCTCATGCCCTCGATCACACGGCCCCCGGAGGTCGGTGAACCGCTCGAGCCCTTACCCAGGCAGTTCGCGGCCTTCATACGGCCGGAACTGCCAGGGCTGCTGAACGAGATACGGGCCGAGGTCACCCGCGCCTACCCGGTGTACGGCCGGCTGCTCAACGGCCCGGACGGGGACGCGATCCGCCAGGGCGTGGAACAGGCGCTGGTCGCCTTCGTGGACCAGGTGGCCGACCCGGGCAGGAGCTCGGACCTGCGGGACGAACTGCTGCGCAGGTTCGGCCGGGTGGAGGCCTACGAGGGCCGCGACCTGGACACCCTGCAGGGTGCCTACCGGCTCGGCGCCCGCATCGCGCTGCGCCGGGCCAAATCGGTGGGACGGCAGCACAACCTCTCCCCCACCCTGATCCTCGCCTTCGCCGACGCCCTCTTCGCGTACGTCGAGGAACTGGAGGCGGTCACCCGCGAGGGGTACGCGGAGGTGCGCGAGCGGACCGGCTCCGAAGTGTCCGCGTTACGAAGACAGTTGCTCCACCTGATCCTGGCCTCGTCACCGCTGCCCCAGGCGACCGCCTCCGAGCTGTGCGAGGCCGCCGCCTGGGAACTGCCCCGCACCTGCACCCTCGTCGCCCTCCGCCCCCCGGCGCCGGACCACATCCAGGCGGCTCTCGACGGCGACGTCCTCGCCGATCTCGACATCCCGCAGCCGCACCTGCTCGTCCCCGGGGACCTCACACCGCAACGCCTCACGATGCTCGGCACGGCTCTGTCCGGCACCCGTGCCGCGGTGGGCCTGACCGTACCGCTCGCACAGGCCGCCCACTCCGTGCGCTGGGCCCGCCGTGTGCTCCAGCTCGTCGACGACGGTGCGGTGCCCGACGCCCCGCTGGTCCGCTGCGAGGACCACCTGATCACGCTGTGGCTGCTGTCCGACCCGGCCCTCGTCGACCAGCTCGCGGCCCGCGAACTGGCCCCGCTCGACGGGCTGCCCGCCGGCCGCCGCCATCGGCTCGTCGAGACGCTCCGGGTCCACGTCTCCACCCGGGCGCCCGCCGAACAGGTCGGCGAGATGCTGGGCGTGCACGCCCAGACCGTCCGCTACCGCCTGCGGAACCTGGACGCCCGCCTGGGCGACCGGCTCACCGACCCCGACCACCGCTTCGCCCTCGAGGTGGCCCTGCGCTCGCTCCACCTGCGCGGTCACGACGGCGGGGAGTGATCACCGGCACGGCCCGCCGCCCGGACCGGTGCCCCGGCCGGGCTCAGTGGTCGTCCCGCCCATCCCGCCGGGACCGCCGGGACCACCGGGACCGCCGGGGCCGCCCATCCCGCCGGGACCACCGGGACCACCGGGGCCGCCGGGGCCGCCGGGGCCGCCGGAGGGCATGCCACCGGTGGCACCGTCCGACGCGGCGGAGGCGGAACCGGACGAACCCGAGGAGCATCCGGTCGTGGTCGCCACGGCGGCGGCTCCGCCGAGCAACAGCGACCGGTTCACGAACCAGCGGCGGGTACGTTCGGCCTGGGGGTGCTTGCTCTGTGTCCGTGCACGGGCGTGAGCCTGCGGCACGGAGCCGGGAGCCGGCTGATAGGTCCCTGTCAGCGGGTTCTGAACCCCGCGCCCCCACGGGTCAGGTCGACCTCGGCGCGGACGGTCTTGGCGGGCGGCCTTCCGTCCACCACCTCCCACCGGGCCGGCACAGCGGCTTCCCGTCACCCGTCAGGTGGGGGCGGGGGTCGCACTGGCCTGGCGGGGGCACGCCGGGCGGGCTCGGCGGCGAGCTGCCGGCGGGCCGGTGCACCGATTGAGCAGCCGTTGTCCCGTGACCGCGCAGGTGGGACGGATGCGGCCTTGCACGCGTACGACGCCAGGACGAGTACTCACCCCCGAGCATGACACTCCATCGCAGAAGCGTGAGCACTTTGACCGCCACTGCCTTTTCTCTGCTCATCTGAGCGTTCTAATGGCAGATGCCCGCTGATTGCTCACACCTTTCAGCAAGACATCCCCGCCCCTGGCCCCACAGAGCCGGGACAGGGAAGGTCTTCCCACCCGGCCGGACTCTCCCGCGACTGCTGGGCACCGGCCGCTAAGCCCGGCGCGGCATCCCGCCACCACTCGAGTGCGCCCACACTCCCGCCACCCACCCACCCACCGTTGGCCGCTGAGCCGGCCCGGCGTGCGGGCGAGGCGCGAGCGCGTCCGTGAACGCCGGGTCCCTCCCGGCCGACGGTCGGCCGCACGCATGCCCGGGCCCCGCTTCTCTTCCGGGCCGCTCGCTCGCTTCTCCCCCGTGCTGGAGCGAGCCGAGTCAAGGGGGGCCCGCAGGGCCATCGCCGAAGGCGACGCGAAGTGGAGCGCAGCGGAACGCAGCGCCCTTGACTCGGCTCGCGGAAGCACGACACCGGCGAAGAAGCGAGTGGCCCCGACGGCGACCTTTCAGCCGGCGATGACACCAAGGTGCGGCCCGCACGCCCATCCGGGCCGTACGGGCCGCACCGGTCGGGTCACCGGGTGCCGGGTCACCGGGTGCCGGGTCACCGGGTGCCGGGTCACCGGGTCACGACTTCTCCGGGCACTCCTTCCACGCGAGGTGGTAGACCGTGCTGATGTCTCCGTCCGTGGAGTCCATCGTCATGAAGCTGACGTCGTCGGGCGCCGTGGTGCCCGCGCTCACCCGCAGCTCCGTGTTGATGTTGAAGTTGCGCTGGACCCCGCAGGGCGCGTAGACCAGCTGGGCCCAGTCGGTCTCGTCCGTGGCCTGCCAGTTGTCGTCGTAGGGGCCCGCGAAGGGGTGGCTGCGGTACTCCGTGTTCGGGGAGCCCTGGAAGTAGTACGACGCCCGCTGCGTGCCCTTCGCGCCGGGCTGGAGCGAGGCGAAGCCCCGGTAGTCGGCGCTGGCGATGGCGTAGGTGAAGCCCTGGGGGACGTGCACCAGCAGGCTGAGCTGGCAGTTCTTGCGGAAGGCCGTGGAGTCGGAGTCCCCGCCGGCCTGGGCGAGGTAGTCGCTGTACGTCACGGTGAACGCGGTGTTGTCGGCCGAGACGGCGACGGCCGCCGTACCCGCGGGGCATCCCGAACCGTTCACCGTGGCGACCTTGATGACGATCTTGTCCGGCGGCGGGTCCTCGAACCCGGTCGACGGGTCGTGCGCGGGTAACGCGGCGGTGAGGAGCGCGGCCGCCGCCGCGCCCAGGAGCAGTCCACCAGCCATGGTTCTCCATCCTTCGGTGGGGGGTGATGTCTCGCCTTGCGGTGTCGCCTCACCGTCACGGATCGTTGAAGCGTCATGTACATGCCAATAACACACGCACACGTGCTCCCGGCTCCGTGGAGGAGGCATGGAGGCGCGGTGAAGACCGGGAGCGCTCGCATCGTACGGAGCCCCGTGACCGGCGGACAGTGCGAACTCCGGCCATTCACTTCTGCCCTACCGAAACGGGAGGAAGCAGACGTAACGGAACCCTCTGTGAACACACGGGTACCGGTTCGTGGACAATGGCCCACCGGCACCCCGTGTGGCAGCACTACAGGAGGCGCTCCCTTGGAGCTCAGCAGGCGTACCTTCACCGCCCTGGCCGGTACGGCGGCGCTCGGTCTCGCGCTGGCCGGCAGCGGCGGGGCGGCGACCGGCGCGCACGAGCCTCGCGGCGTGCCGACGGGCCCGCCGCCCCCTCCCCCGAGCGCGGACGGCAGGCGGCACCGGATCGGCCACGACCGGTACTCGCTGCTGGTCGACGGCCGGCGCCTGGTGCTGTGGTCCGGCGAGATGCACCCCTTCCGGCTGCCCAGCCCGTCCCTGTGGCGGGACGTGCTGCAGAAGCTGCGCGCCCACGGGTGCAACGCGGTCAGCGTCCCCGTGCCGTGGAACCACCACTCCCCCGCGCCCGGAGAGTACGACTTCACCGGAGTGCGGGATCTGGACCGCTTCCTGAGCACGGCCGCCGAGGAGCGGCTGTACGTCATCCTGCGTCCCGGTCCGTACCTCGGATCCGCCGATCTCGACGCCGGCGGCTTCCCGGGGTGGCTGACGGCCACTGAGGGCCGCGCCCGCACCGCCGACCCGGAGTACCTGCGGCACGTCGACGAGTGGCTGAGCGCCGTCAACCGCATCGCTGTCCGGCATCTGTTCACCGCGGGCGGCGGCACCGTGCTGCTGTACCAGTTCGAGGACGGGTTCGAGGTCTCCGCCGACGATCCGGCCGGGCGGGCCTACCTGACCCACCTGTACGACAGGGCGCGCGCCGACCGCATCGACGTACCGTTGTTCCACGCGGACGGGCGTTTCGGGGTCCGCGGGACCGGCCGGCGGACGCCCGGGGTCCTGGCCGGGGCGGCCGGCGGGGCGGCCGATCCGTGGGGCGGTGCCACCTCCGGCGGCAAGGGGTACGCGGAGGTGCGGCGGACGCGCGACGCGGCCCACGAGCGGCGCGGCCACCTCACGAGCCTCGCCGACGGCATCACCGTGCACAACGTCCGCGTGGCGTTCGGCGGGACCTCGTGGGGCTGGCTGCCCGCGCCCGGCGTCTACACCTCGTACGACTACGGGGCGGCGATCGACGAGGGCCGCCGGCCGACGCCGAAGCTGGCCGCGCTCCAGCAGCTCGGCCATCTGCTGCGGACCGTGCCCGACCTCGCCCGGCTGGACCCGGCGAAGGAGGTACGGGCCGAGGACGACCGGCTGAAGGTGCGCCACCTGGCCAATCCCGACACCGGCGCCCAGGTGTACGTCCTGCGCAACGACTCCGGGGAGCCGGTCGGCTCGATGCTGCCGGACTCCGGCATCGACGTACCGGTCACCGTCGGCGCGCGGGACGCCAAGCTGCTCACCACCGGGCTGGAACTGGGCCGGCGGAAACTGGCGTACACCACCGCGCAGCCCATGCTGAACACGACCGTCGGGCGGCACGACATCGCCCTGTTCACGGGCCGCAGCGGTGAGACGGCGCAGGTCGCACTGGAATGCGACACCGAGCCGCTCACCTCCCGGCTGGACGACGAGCCCGGGTGGTCCTACGACCGGGGCAGGCTGAACATCGTGGTGCCGCTGGGCGTGGGCGGGCTGAGCCGGGTGCTGATCGAGGGCGGGGACTCCGGGACGCCCATGGTGCTGCTGTTCGCCGACGACGCGACGGCGCTGCGCCTGTGGCCGTACGAGACCCCGTCCGGCCCGCTGCTGGTCTACGGCCCGGCGCTGCTCCGCTCGGTCACCCTGCGCGGGTCCACCGCCCACCTCGTCGGCGACGTCGTCGGCGAGACCGGCCTGGAGGTGTGGGTACCGCGCGGGATCACCGCCGTGACCTGGAACGGACGTCCGGTGCGCACCCAGGTCAGCCGGGCCGGAAGCCTGGTGATGGAGGGACTGATGCCGGGCGCGCCCGAGGTGCGGCTGCCCGCGCTGGAGGGCTGGCGCGGGCGGGCGGAGAACCCGGAGTCCGAGGCCGGTTTCGACGACTCGGCGTGGCCGGCCGCCGATCTCACCTCGTCGCACGGCACCACGCCCGTGCCCGAGGGCGGTCCCGTCCTCTTCGCGGACGATTACGGCTTCCACCACGGCGACGTCTGGTACCGGGGGCGGTTCGAGGACACGCGCGGCGTCGAGTCCGTGTCGCTCTCCTGCAGCACCGGTACGCAGGGGCTGCTGATGGCCTGGCTGGACGGCCGCCCGCTGGGCACGCACCGCATGCCGGTGCCGGACGAGGACACGGCAAAGCGGGGCACGTGGACGGCGACGGTCTCCTTCGACGTGCCGGAGAAGTGGCGCGAGCGGGGCCCGCACGTGCTGTCCGTGCTCGTACGGCCGATGCAGCACGACGGGGACGAGCGGACGAAGGACCCGCACAAGGCCGCGCGCGGGCTCGTGGCCGTCGAGTTCGAGGGCCGCTCCCGGAGTGTGGAGTGGCGGATCCAGGGCGCCACGGCACCGGACCGGGTGCGCGGGCCGCTGAACAACGGCGGGCTGTACGGGGAGCGGGAGGGCTGGCACCTGCCGGGGTTCGACGACCGGGAGTGGCGGTCCGTGGAGTTCCCGCGGGAGGAGCGGCGACAGGGGGTGGCCTGGTACCGGACGGGCTTCCGGCTGGACGTGCCCACCGACGTGGACGCCTCGATCGGGCTCACGCTCGACGACGATCCGGAGCGCGCCTACCGGGTCCAGATCTTCCTCAACGGCTGGAACATGGGC
Organism: Streptomyces sp. NPDC059454; assembly: GCF_042749965.1. NCBI lineage: Bacteria > Bacillati > Actinomycetota > Actinomycetes > Kitasatosporales > Streptomycetaceae > Streptomyces > Streptomyces sp. NPDC059454. Next base: position 9,065 of record NZ_JBHYVC010000090.1, read on the forward strand.
CAGTACATCAACGATGTGGGCCCGCAGCACACCTTCGTCCTGCCGAACGGGATCCTGCGCACACGGGGGACCAACACACTGGCCCTGGCGGTGCTGTCCGACGGGACCACACCCTCGGGCCCGCGCGATGTGCGGCTGACGCTGCTGGGCGCGGCGCGGGGCGGGGTTCCGGTGGAGGCGGTGGACTCACCGGGGAGGGGTGGCCACCGCTGGGCACATCACACCGGGCGGCTCACGCCAGCCGGATCACGTTCCAGGACAGCGGCTCCAGCACGGCGGAGAGCCGGCCGTCGTCCAGGGTGGTGCCGCCGACCGGGTGCGGGGTGACCCGCTCGGGCTCGGCGAGGGTGTTGCGGGCGTCGGGGTCGGCGTCCGCGAGGGCGCTGTGCTCGACGACCGAGGTGAGGTCGAGGCCGTTGAGAGCGACGTCCAGCGGCAGGGACTCGGTGCGGCTGCGGTTGACGGCGAAGACGGTGACCGTGCCGTCCTCGGCGCGCACGGCGGTGGCGTGCAGCAGGTCGGCCTCGCCGTACTTCTTCGTCTCGTACGTCGGTGAGTCCACGCGGACGTCGAGCACCTCGCCCCGGCCGTACTTCGAGGCCTGGGCGAACGGGAAGAACGTCGTCTGCCGCCAGGCCGGGCCGCCGGGCTCGGTCATGATCGGGGCGATCACGTTGACGAGCTGGGCGAGACAGGCCACGGTGACGCGGTCCGCGTGCCGCAGCAGGGCGATGAGCAGCGAACCGAAGACGACGGCGTCGGTGACGCTGTAGTTGTCCTCGAGCAGGCGGGGGGCCTCGGGCCAGTCCAGGGCGCTGACCTGGGCCTCGGTCCGGGACAGGTACCAGACGTTCCACTCGTCGAAGGAGAGGTCGATCTTCTTCTTGGACTTGAGGCGGGCGCCGACGTGGTCGCAGGTGGCGACCACGTTCTCGATGAAGGACTCCATGTCGACGGCGGAGGCGAGGAAGGAGTCGACGTCGCCGTCGAGCGGCTCGTAGTAGGCGTGCAGGGAGATGTAGTCGACCAGGTCGTAGGTCTCCTTGAGGACCGTCGCCTCCCACTCGGCGAAGGTCTCCATGGACTGGCCGGAGGAGCCGCAGGCGACGAGCTCGACGCCGGGGTCGATCTGACGCATGGCGCGGGCGGTCTCGGCGGCGATACGGCCGTACTCCTCGGCGGTCTTGTGACCGGTCTGCCAGGGGCCGTCCATCTCGTTGCCGAGGCACCACATGCGGATGCCGAACGGGTCCTTGTCGCCGTGCTCGACGCGCAGGTCCGACAGGGCGGTGCCGGAGGGGTGGTTGGCGTACTCCTGGAGCTCCAGGGCCTCGGCGACGCCCCGGGTGCCGAGGTTGACGGCCATCATGGGCTCGGCCTGGGGGCCGATCTTCTTCAGGAAGGCGATGTACTCGGAGAGGCCGAAGCGGTTGGTCTCGGTGGAGCGCCAGGCGAGGTCGAGGCGGCGGGGGCGGTCCTCGACGGGGCCTACGGAGTCCTCCCACTTGTAGCCGGAGACGAAGTTGCCGCCGGGGTAGCGGATGGCGGTGACGCCGAGCTCCCTGACGAGGTCGAGGACGTCCTGGCGGAGGCCTTCCGCGTCCGCGGTGGGGTGGCCGGGTTCGAAGATGCCGGTGTACACGCAGCGGCCGAGGTGTTCCACGAACGAGCCGAAGAGGCGGGGGTTGACTTCACCTACGGTGAAGGCGGGGTCCAGGGTGAAACGGGCGGTGCGCATGGGTTCCTTTCGGTGCGTTGTCGAGTGCGGGTGCGCGGTGGCTGGTCGCGCAGTTCCCCGCGCCCCTAGCGGACGGTTGGCCAGCCGTTTCCTTGCCAGCTCAGCTTGTTCAGTCCCAGCTTGGGGGTACCTTCGTCCTCTGCGTCGTAGTAGTGGTAGGCCAGCCAGTCGCTGCCCTTGTCCTTGAAGACCGACTGGCCACCCGTGCCCACGTACCTGCCGTGGCCGGCGAGCAGGAGGTCGCCGCCGCCCTCCAGCATCGGCTTGCCCGTGCTGTCGGTGTACGGGCCCGTGATCTTCGTCGAGCGGCCGACCTTGATCCTGTACGTGCTGTTCACGCCCGAGCAGCACGCGTCGTACGACGCGAACAGGTAGTAGTGGCGACCGTGCTTGACGATCTCCGGGCCCTCGACCGCGTACGGCTCGTCGGGGCGGGTGGCCAGGTGGTGGACCGGGGCGTCCTCGATCGCCTTGCCGGTCCTCGGGTCCAGTTCGACCATGCGGATGCCGGTCCAGTACGAGCCGAACGTCATCCACAGGCGGCCGTCCGCCCGGACGACGGCCGGGTCGATGGCGTTCCAGTGGTCGGTGGTCTGTGAGGTGAAGACCTTGCCGTGGTCGGTCCAGGTGCCGGGCAGGCCCGTGCGGGAGGTGGCCACACCGATCGCGGAGTGGTTGGTGCCCCAGGAGGAGACGGCGTAGTACAGCCAGTAGCGGCCGGCGCGGTGGGAGAGGTCGGGGGCCCAGGGGTCGCCGGTGTCGTTGTACTCGTACCACCAGGCGGGGGGTTCGGCGAAGGCGTTGCCCGCGTCCGTCCAGTGGACACGGTCCTTGGAGGTGCGGGCGCCGATGACGCCGCCCGTGGAATAGGCCACGTAGCCGCCGGACTTGAGGCGCATCACGGTCGGGTCGTGGATGATCTGCTGGCCGGTGACCGGCTGGGGGTCGGGGTACGTCACGTCCGCCCGGGCCGTGGCCGGCAGCAGGGCCACGACCGCGGCGGCCAGGAGGGTGACGAGTCTCAGGCGCTTCACATCGGGCTCCCCTCGGAGGGACTACTGACCCGCCAGACCGGTGTGGGCGACGCCCGCCACGATCTGGCGCTGGAAGAAGACGAAGACGATGATCAGCGGCAGGCCCGCCATGAGGCCGCCGGCCATGAGCTGGGCCCACTGGATGCCGTAGGAGTTCATGACGGTCGCGATGCCGTTCGGCATGGTCATCAGGTCGGGGTTGTTGGTGACCATGTAGGGCCACAGGAAGTTGTTCCAGGAACTGATGAAGGTGAAGATGCCGACGGCCGCGAGGGAGGGGCGGGACAGCGGCACGATGATCGTGAGGAAGACGCGCCAGCGGCCGGCGCCGTCGATGAAGGCGGCCTCCTCCAGTTCGCGCGGGATGCCCTGGAAGAACTTGTAGAGGATGTAGACCATCGCGGCGGGTGCGCACTGCGGCAGGATCATGCCCCAGTAGGTGTCGACCATGCCCATCTGCTGGACGGTGGTGAACAGGGGGACGCCGAGCACGGCCGGGGAGACCATGAGGCCGGCCATCACCACGCCCATCAGGACGTGTCTGCCGCGGAACTCGGTACGGGCGAAGCCGTACCCGGCGAGTGCGCTGACCACCAGCACGATCGTCGTCACGCAGACGGACACCACCAGCGAGTTCACGAACCAGTTGGTGATGTTGCCGGTCTCGAGGATGGCCGTCCACGCCTGGCCGGTCCACTCCTTGGGCAGCCAGTGCGTCGGCACCTCGACGGCCTCGGTCTCCGACTTCCATGAGGTGAACAGGGCCCAGGCGAGCGGGGCGAGGAAGACGAGGGAGACGGCGGTGCCGAGGAGGGTGAGGACGATCTGGCTGGGGGTCCAGCTCCGGCGGGGCTCGACCCGTGTCTGCTGTGCGGCGGTGGTCATCGGCCGCCCTCCTCACGGTTGCGCAGCAGCCACATCCGGGCGAGGGCGACGGCCGCGATGATCACGAAGAAGATGATGGAGATGGCGGAGGCGTAGCCCACGCGGTAGCTGGTGAAGCCCTCTTCGAGGGTGTACTGCACGAACGTCCTGGTGGATCCCTCCGGACCGGGCAGGAAGTCCATCATCACGACGGCCTGGTCGAAGACCTGGAGCGAGGCGAGGATCTGCAGGGCGATGACGAGGCCGGTGATGTTGCGCAGCATCGGCAGGGTGATGTGGACCATCCGGTGCCAGGCGTTCGCGCCGTCCAGCTCGGCGGCCTCGTAGAGGTGTCCGGGGATGCCCTGGAGGGCCGCGAGGTAGAGCAGGAAGCTGAAGCCGACCGTCCACCACAGGGTGCAGATGACGACGGCGAGCATCGCGTACGACTTGTCGTTCAGCCACGGCGTCCCGATGCCGAAGACGTGGTTGACCATGCCGGTGCCGGGGTTGAACAGCCACTGCCACAGGTTGGCGGCGACGGTCGACGGCAGCAGGAACGGGGCGAAGAAGCACAGCCGCCACAGCCACTTGCCGCGTTCGATGTGGTGGGCGAGCATCGCGAGGAGGAAGGCGAGGACCGTGATGCAGGGCACGACGAGGAGCGTGAAGTACGCGCTGTGGCCGAGTGATTCCCACACCAGCGGGTCGTCGAGGGCCTCGCGGTAGTTGTCGAGGCCGACGAAGTTCGCGCTGTCGCCGGAGATGTTGGCGTCGGTGAAGCTGAGGTAGAGGCCGCGCAGCAGCGGCCAGATCACGAAGAGCGCGAACAGCACGAGGAACGGGGCGACGAACCAGCCGCCGTGCTGGAAGCCCTGCTTGCGGCGGACGGTGGCACTGGCCGTGGCGGTCCGCACGCGCGTGGGCGCGATGACGGTCTCTGCGCCGGTCGTCGTCATGCGACCGCACCTCCCTGCGCGGCGGTGTGGCCGTCCATGGGGTTCTTCGAGGCGAGCAGTTGGGTGAGCGTGTTCTTCATGCTGCGGGCGGCGGCGTCCGGCTCGGCGGAGCCCATCGTCGAGGAGACGACGACGGGGCCGACGCGCTGGGCGAGGATGCCGGTGGAGCCGGCGAACCACACCTTCGGCTCGGTGGCCTGGTGGTCCATCGCCGACACGTACTCGCTCTGCGGGTCGAGCTTCTGGTACGCGGCCGTGGACAGGGTGGGCGTGTGGGCGGGGATGTGTCCGCCGGCGGCCCACTGCCGGGCGTGCTGGACGATGTAGGCGGCGAGCCGGTGCGCGCCCTCGTTGGCGGCGCCGCCGCGGTCGGACTGGTGCGGCAGGACGAAGGCGTGCGACTCGGCGTGGGTGGCCTGCCTGCCGAAGACGGGCGGCAGCGGGGTCGCACCGTAGTCGATCTTCGCGCTGTCGAAGACCGGCACCGACCAGTTGCCCTCCCAGACGAAAGGGCCACCGTTGACGAACTGTTCGGCGCCCGCGCCGCCCGCGAAGTCCGGGTTCGCGTACCCGTCGGTGACGTGCCGGCGCAGGAACTCCAGGACCCGGGTGGCCTTGTCGGTGTCGAAGGTGACCTCGGTGTTGGCGTCGTTGAACCAGGTGCCGCCGAGCTGGGTGTAGAAGGCGACGAAGAACCACCACTGGAAGTTCTGGTCGGCGGTCCACATGCCGAGGGTCTGCAGACCCTTCCCGGCGGCCCTCTTGGCCTCCTTGAGCACGTCGAACCATGCGTCGACCGAGGTCACGGGCACGATGCGGCCGTCGGCGCCGAGCAGGCCCGCCTTCTTCAGCACGTCCTTGCGGTAGAAGCAGAGCTGGACGTGGATGTCGAGCGGGAGGGCGTAGAGCTTGCCGTCGACGACGGCGCGCTTCCACAGCTCGGGGTTGAAGTCGGTTTCCTTCACGCCGTACTTGGCGAGCAGCTCCACGTCCCAGGGGTCCAGGAGGCGGCCGGGTGAGAAGCCGGTGACGCGGCCCAGGTGCATGACGCCGAGGTCGGGTGCGCGGTTGCCCGCGGCCGCCATGGCGAGCTTGGTGTAGAAGGGGCTGCCCCACTGGAGGGTGGAGTCCTTCACCTCGATGCCGGGCGTCTCCGCGCGGAAGGAGTCCAGCATCGCGATCATGTTGTACCCGTCGCCGCCGCTGAAGAGGTTCCAGTAGCGCACGCGGGCGTCCGCCCCGGAGGCGAGTGCGTCGGCCCCGGTCCCGAGCGCCGCGAAGCCGAAGCTTCCGGCGACGGTCCACCCGCCTATTCCGGCGAGGAGTTGCCTGCGATTCAGGCCAGGTCGTCCCATTCCCTGCCCCATCCGTTCATGGATCGTTCGAGATATCGAATGACGCCCGTAACTTCGAACGGACCGTAAGGGTGACGGACCGGTGCGTCAATGGCCCGAACAAGAACTCGCGGCGGGACTTTCCGCGGGCGTTCCTCCGCATGACACGGGCACGTCCGGCCGCGTAGGCTCGAACGGCCTTGGTTTCGGCGGCGGGTGGGAGCGAGGGGGCGGGATGGGGTTCGCGGACGCGGCCGCCCCGGGCCCGGGTCTCCCACCTGAGCGGGCGCGGGCTCCCGCCGCGGCCGTGGTGATCCTCGACGCCGTCGGGGCCGGTGCGTACCGCGGTCACGCGCTCGACACCACCGGGCTGCCGCGTGAGACCGTGGCCGTCCCGCGCGCCCTGCGCCGGCCCGGCGTGATCCGTGGGGTCCGCGCGCCCGCCGTGGCACCCGGGGACACCGTGACGGTCACCGAATGACCGTTTCACCTCCGGAACTGGCCCGGAAGGTGCCCGACTTGGCATATTGCACAGGTGACCGGGCGACACCCAGGGGAACAGGGAGACAGCGGTGCGTACCAGGAAGGAGATGCGTCGTCTCGCTGACGCCCTCATCGACCCCATCCGGGTGGCCGTCCCGGCCGACCCCGAGGTCCTGTTCGAGGCGCTGGTCGCCTCCGTCAGCGCCTGGCGGGGACGGGACGTGGTCGTCCACCGGGCGGCGTTCCCCCCGCACACGGCGAGCGGGCTGTGGCTGGAGCGCGAGGGCCACGACGACGTGGTGGTCGACGAGCGGGCCGCCGTGTGGCACCAGATCGTGATCCTCTGCCACGAGGTGTGGCACATGAACCGCCGGCCGATGGACGCCGGCGGACGGCCCGGACCGGCCGCCGCGCGCACCGACTTCAGCCTGGCGGAGGAGCAGGAGGCGGACCGCTTCGGCATGTTGATGGGCCGCCGGCTGCGCACCTGGCTGGAGGCCTCCACCGACTCGGTGTACGCCGCGGAGGGCGGCGACCCGGAGAACCCGCGGGACCTCGCCGGACGCATCGGGGCCGCGCTCAACTACCGTGGGACGAAGAGATGAGCGGCCTGATCAACTACGTCAGCTGCGGAGTGCTGTGGCTCGGCCTGCTGGTGAAGGCCCCCGATCTGCTGCGGCACCGGCACGATCCGTATCTGCGGACGATCTGCGCGGTGCTGGGGCTGGCGGGGCTGTGCTTCTTCCTGGGGGCGCCGCCGACGGTCGGCGCCGTCAACCGGATCGGCGACGTGCCGAACCTCGCGGCACCCGTCACCTATGTGGCGATCACCGGGTACTGCGCCGCGTCCCAGCTCCTCGTCGTGCACTGGCGCGGCGGGCCCCGGGTGCGCCGCACCGCCCGCCGCTGGCTGTTCGCCTACGCCGTGGTCGTCCTCGGCATCGCGGTGACGTTCGCGCTCGGCGAGGCGCCCGTGGAGCGCCGCACCGACCTGGACACCTACTACGCGACGACGCCGTTCATCGCCCAGATGATCGTGCTGTACCTGGTCGCGCACCTCGCCGCGGTGACCGTCACCGCCGTGTCGGCGCTGCGCTGGGCGCGCCGGGTGCGAGGCGGGCTGCGGGCGGGGCTGACGCTGCTCGGCATCGGTTCGCTGTGCGGGGCCGGGTACAGCGTGGCCAAGCTGGTCGCGGTGGGCGCCCACTGGTCCGGGCGGGACTGGTCGGCGCTCGGCACCACCGTCTCCCCGGTCGCCGCCGGGCTCGGCGCCCTGCTGACGGTCGTCGGGGTACTGGTGCCGCTGGCGGCGCCCCGCGTCACCGAGTGGCGGCGGGCACGACGGACGTACGCCCGGCTGGAACCGCTGGAGCGGGCGCTGGACGACCTCCTCACCCGCCGGACGCTGCGGCTGCCCCGGCCCAGGCTCGCCTCCCCCACGACGCGGCTGGTGTGGCGGCAGACCAGCGTCCACAACGCGCTGAGCCACCTGGACGCCTACTTCGACCGGGAGCTGTACGACCGGACCCGCGCCGGTGTGCTGGCGGCGACGGGGGAGGCGGAGCGCGCGGAGGCCGCCGCGTGGGCGGCCGTGATCACCGCCGCGGTGCGCGACGAGGCGGAACCGGGACGCCGGGTCCCGCCGCGCGACGGCGGCACCCGGCTCCTGGACCGGGTGCCGGACCCGGCCGCCCTGGGCCGGATCGCCGACGCGCTGGCCGGTGCGGCTCCGCTGCCGGCGCCCCCGGTGCCGAGCGGTACGACCACGGCGGGGACCGCGTGAACCGGGCCCCGGACGAGAGGAGCCGGCCGGTATGAGCCTCGTCGTCTACCTGGCGGCCCTCGTGTTCGGGATGACGTCCATGCTGCTCTTCCGCCGCCCGCGCACGGCGGCCCCGCGCAACCCGCTCGCCCTGTCCACCTGCGTCGCGATCGTCCTGGGCGCCCTGGTCTTCGTGTGCGCCGCCCCGGCCACCCTGGCCGCCGTCAACTCCCTCACCGGCATCCCCAACTTCGGGGCCCCGCTGACCTACGGGATGCTCTCCGCGTACAGCTGCTCGGTGCTGGTGCTGCTGATCAACTGGCGGGGCGGGTCGCGGGAACGGGTGCGGCGCATGGTGCTGCGCAGCGTGGCCGCCTACGGTCTGCTGGTGGTCGCCATCGTCGTCCTGTTCACGCTCGCCGAGGCGGACACCGAGCGGCTGACGGACCTCGACACGTACTACGCCACCACCCCGTTCATGCGGGAGATGATCCTGCTGTACCTGGTCGGGCACAGCGCGGCGATGCTGGTGATGTGCGTCGTCTGCGTCAAGTGGGGGCGCGAGGTCGGCGGGCTGCTGCGGACCGGGCTGCGGCTGATCCTGGTGGGGGCGCTGCTGGACGTGGTGGGGTTCCAGCTCGCCAAGTACACCGCGGTGGTGGCCCGTTGGTCGGGCCACGACCTGGACTTCCTGTCCACCACGGTCGCCCCGCCGATGGCCTCGCTGGCCGCGCTGCTGTGGTCGGCCGGGTTCGTGCTGCCGCGGCTGCTGCCGTCCGTCCGCGCGCAGTGGCGGGGGTTCGGCGACTACCGGCGGCTGGGCCCGCTGTGGTCGCTGGTGGGATCGGTGTCGACCGCGCCCAAGCCGCAGGCCGCCTGGTGGCAGCTGCCGCAGGCGCGGCTGCAGTGGCGTGAGGTGTCGATCCACGACGCGCTGCTCGCGCTGGCGCCGTACTTCGACCACCGGGTCCGCGAGCGGGTCCGGGACACCGCCCTGCGCGCGGGCCGCTCCCCCCACGAGGCGCGGCTGGCGGCGGAGGCGGCCATGCTCGCCGACGCGGTGCGCCGGGCCGCCGCCCGTGAGGAACCCCCCGAGACCGCCGGTACGTACCGGCTGCACGCCACCGAGGTCTCCGGCACCGACGGGCTGGTGGAGCTGGCGCAGGCGCTGCACCGCCCTCCCGCCGGGCGCGGCGGGAGGGCGGTGCCGCCTCCCCTGACCAAAACCGTGACCGAACCCGAGGAGCCCCATGTCGCGTAGAGCTGTCGTCATCGGTGCCGGACTGGCCGGCATGCTGGCCGCGGCGGTGCTGTCCCGTGCGGGAGCGGACGAGGTGATCGTCCTGGACCGCGACGAACTGCCGGACGGCCCGGAGCACCGCAAGGGGCTGCCGCAGGGGCGGCACGCGCATCTGCTGATGGCGGGCGGTATGGACGCCATGGAGGAGCTGCTGCCGGGCGCGGGGCTGCGGGGGCGGCTGCTCGCCGCCGGGGCGCACGAGATCCCGCTCAACTCGGGCATGCTCGCGCTGACCTCCGAGGGCTGGCTGCGGCGGTGGCGCCGCGAGGGGCCGGTGATGGTGACGTGCAGCCGGGCGCTGGTGGACTGGGTGGTGCGCACGACGGTACGGGAACTGGTACCGGTGGAGATCCGCAAGGCCGCGGTGGTGGGTCTCACGGGCTCCGCGGGGCGGGTGCGCGGGGTGCGGATCGCGGCGCCCGGCGGGGACACGGACCTGGAGGCGGACCTGGTCGTCGACGCGAGCGGGCGCGGAACGCGGGTCACCGGCTGGCTGGAGGGGCTCGGGCTGACCGGCGTGGAGGAACGGACGGTGGACTCCGGGCTGGTCAACGCGTCGCGCGTCTACCGGGTGCCGGACGGCGCGGAGCGGTTCCCGCTGACGATCGTGCAGGCCGACCCGTATGTGTCCCGGCCGGCGCGGAGCGCGATGGTGATGCCGATCGAGGGGGGCCGCTGGCTGGTGAGCTGCGGCGGCTCGCGGGGCGGTGAGCCGCCGGCGGATCCGGAGGGGTTCCTGCGGTACACGCTCGACCTGCCGGATCCGATCGTGGGGCGGCTGATCTCCGGCGCGCAGCCGCTCACGGACGTGCACCTGAGCCGGTCGACGAGCAATGTGCGGCGGTACCTGGAGCGGATGCCGCGGTGGCCGGAGGGGTTCGTGGTCCTCGGGGACGCCCTGGCCACGTTCAATCCGGCGTACGGGCACGGGATGTCGGTGGCCGCGTTCGGGGCACGGGTGCTCGGGCGGGAGCTGGGGCGGGGCGGGGGGATCGGTGCGCCCGGGCTGGGGCGGCGGGTGGTGCGGGGGGCCGCGCGGACGGCGGACGCGGCGTGGTCGATGGCGGTCGGGCAGGACCTGCTGTACCCGGGGGTGCGGGGCGGGACGCCGCCGGGTGTCGGCGACCGGATGGTGACGGCGTACACACGCCGCATGATGAAGGCGGCGACGGGCTCCTACACGGCGGCCTCGGCGGTCTGGGACGTCACCAGTCTGCGCACACCGCCGACCCGTATGTTCCGCCCCGACGCGGTGCTGGCGGCTCTCACCGGTTCTCCGCTCCCCCCGTCGACCGAGCCCCCGCTGACGCCGGGGGAACGCGAGGTCCTGCGAGGGCTCGACCGTACGGGGGTGTGAGCCGAAGGGTTCTCGCCCCTGCCGCCCCTTCCCGCTCCCCGCGGTCGCTGCCCCCGGAGCCGCCTGCACCGCGAGTACTTCAACCATGGCGACGGCCGCGGGAACGCCCTGCCTCGTCCCTCTCGCCATAGCCGGCTGTGGTGTCGCCGCTGACACCGTCGGCAAGGTGACCGCGGGAGCGACGGAGGACACGCTCACACAAGGAAAGGCAATGGCCATGAAGAAGTACCCGGACAGCGGCGAGATGCCGGACCCGCATGCGGGATCCGAGCCAGGAAGCCCGGTGGCAGCCGCATCACTCCGGACCGGACCCTGCGCGAGTGCCTTCGCCGACCGGTCGCTTCACCAGCCCCACCCCTTCTGACCAGGAGAAGAGCTCCTGCCTCCACGCCGAAGGCGACCACGTCAACCGGAATTGACCTCGACGGACCGCTTTCCCTCCACCTCAGCGGTGCGTCTCGCACCTGGTGAGGCCCGGCCTCGCGCCGCGCGGTATCGCGCGCATGGCCCCGTGTTCTCGGGGCAACCGACAGACACCCCTCACGTTCAGGAGTCCCATCATGATGATCGTCGGGATTGTCGCAGTGTGCGTCGTCCTCGCCCTTCTGGCTTTCCTCGTGCCGCGCCTGTCCCACCATCCGCAACGCGGCACTCAGCGCACACTCGGCGTCGGGTCACGAGCCGGTGGGAAGGCCCCCGGATTCCTCGGCCGAGCGCTCAGCAAGCCGTTTCGCAGCAGTTCCAAGGCTGTCGGCCGCAGTGGGTCGGCCGGCCGGCGAGCCCGTGGTCGCATGCCGTTCTGACCGGCGCCGCGGCCCATGGTGAGCATCTCCGGGAGAAAGCACGCACTCGGCCGATGCCCTGCGCACCGTCGCTTACAAGGACGGCGATTTTCTCCCCACCTGGCTTCTCCCCACCGTCATCGGCGCGGTTGTGGTTCCGACGGTCGCTCTCGCGTCGCGCAGGAGGAATCACCAGTGAGTCCGCGGGACGGTGTTCTTCGCGGCCGTCTTCGCCTCCCCGCTGCTGGAGGAAGGCGAGGACAGCGAGACTACGCCGAAGGGCGTGTCGGGCAGCACAGCGCCCGACACGCCCTTCGGCATTCACCGGGCTCGGTGCCGCCTTCCCCTGCTCCACCTCCTGACTCGACCGAAGTCGCCACTCATCCGCAACTCGCGCCGCAAATAGGCGTGTTGGTTTCCATCCGGGGCATTCGGCCCAGCAGGCCGACGTGATGTGACGGCGGCCGGCACTCGTTGAGGAGATGGGGATTCGCATGCGTCACAAGGGGACGAAGGCCGACGCGATCGTGGTCGCCGCCGTGATGGGGAGCGTTGTCCTGTCGGGTTGTGGTGAGGGCAGCGGTTCGAAGACCGAGGGGGACGGCACGCCGCCGAGCGCGAGCGGAAGCGCCGACGCCCAGGAGCAGGGCACGACGGAGGTGCGGGCCGCCTACGACAAGACGGCCGAAGCCGAGTCGGCGCGGATGACGATCAGGATGAATCTCGCCGCGGAGGGCCAGACGATCACGTCCGAGGGCAAGGGCGTCCTCGGCCTGGCCGAGGGCGACAGCGTCATGACCGTCACCGCGCAGGACGAGACGATCGAGCAACGCGTGGTCGACCAGGTCCTCTACCAGAAGGTTCCTGGCCAGAAGACTCCGGGCGGCAAGCCCTGGATCAAGATCGACCTGGAGAAGGTCGCCGCGCAGCAGGGCCTGGGCAACCAGCAGATCGGCGACCCGGCCCAGACCGCCGCCTACGCCAAGGCGATCGCGGACAAGGACGTCACCAAGGTTGGCACCGAGAAGGTCGGCGGAGTCAACACCACGCACTACAAGGTCTCCGTGGACGTCTCCAAGCTGCCGGGCGGCGACCAGATGAGCAAGCAGCTCGGCCCGACGCTGCCGATGCAGGTCTGGCTCGACGACGAAGGGCGGCTGCGCCGCCAGCAGATCGACATGACCGTCAAGGCCCCAGCCTCCGCCCAGCCGGAGGGCAGCACCTCGCCGCAACAGCTGAAGATGAATACGGTGATGGAGTTCTCGGACTTCGGGACCGAGGTCGACGCCGAAGCCCCGCCGGCCGGCCAGGTCACCGACATGACCGACAAGGCCCTCCAGGGCAGCCGGCAGCAGAGCTGAGTGGCGCAGGCCGGGTCGGTGCTCGACCGTACGGGGGTGTGAGGAAGGGTTCTCGCCCCTGCCGCCCCTTCCCGTCCCGAACCTGGGGCTCCGCTCCTCGAACGCCGGAGGGGCCGAACTTCGGCCCCTCCGGCCTACCA
>NZ_JBHYVC010000091.1:0-20139 GCF_042749965.1 Streptomyces sp. NPDC059454
TCCCCCCGCGCGGCCCGGGCCCCCGCGGCGCCCGCCGGGCCGTGTTGGGGCAGCGCCCGGGCGCCCGTGCGTGTCAGTCGGGGAGTGCCAGGCGGTCCGTCTCCCCCGGCTGGAGGCGGACCGTGCGGTCCGGGAGGTGGACCTCGATCGGCGAGCGGCCGGAGGAGGGCACGGCGATCTCCAGCAGGCCGTGCTCCAGCCGCAGCCGGACCCCCCAGTGGCCGTGGTAGCTCAGGGTGAAGCCGTAGGAGGAGAGTTCGGGCAGGGGCACCGGGTCGAGCCACAGGGCTCCGCCGCGGGTCTCCAGACCGGTCAGTCCGCGCTGGACGAGGTCGAGGGTTCCGGCCATGGCGCCGAGGTGGATGCCCTCCCCCGTGGTGCCGCCCTGGATGTCGGCGATGTCCGCCCGCAGGGCCTCCTGGCAGAACTTCCAGGCGTCCGCGCGCCGGGCCCGGGCCAGCACCCAGCCGTGGACCAGGCCGCTGAGGGTGGAGCCGTGGCTGGTGCGGTGCAGGTAGTGGTCGACCGTGCGCCGCCAGGTCCGTTCGTCCAGGCTCATTCCCAGCCTGCGGAAGATCGTCTGGAGTTCGGCGGGCGAGAAGAGGTAGCCCAGCATCAGGACGTCCGCCTGCTTGGACGCCTGGTACCGGTTGACGCTGTCGCCCTCGGCCTCCAGCAGCCGGTCCAGGCGCCGGATGTCGCCGTAGCGGTGCCGGTAGCCCCGCCAGTCGAGTTCGGCGAGTTCGCCGTAGCCCTCGAACTGGCTGATGACGCCGTGGTGGAGGGGGACGTGGAGGGTGCGGGAGACCTCCTCCCACTTCTCCAGTTCCCTCGCGTCCAGCCCGGTCCGCTCGGCGAGTTCACGGCGGCGCGGCTCGGGCAGACCGCGCAGCACGTCCAGGGTGCGGGCGAGCACCCAGGCAGCCGTGACATTGGTGTACGCGTTGTCGTCGAGGCCCGGTTCGGCGGCGTCCGGGTAGGCGTCGTGGTACTCGTCGGGGCCGACCACGCCCTTGATGCGGTAGCGGCCCAGACGGTCGTCGAAGGTGGCGGAGTCCGCCCAGAAGCGGGAGATGTTCAGCAGCATCTCCGCGCCCTTGGTCTGCAGGAACTCCTGGTCACCAGTGGCCTCGCAGTACTGCCAGACGTTGTACGCGATCGCCGACCCGACGTGGTGCTGGAGGTGGGAGTGGTCGGGCAGCCAGCGGCCGGAACGGGGGTTGAGGTGCAGCTGCTGGGTCTCCTCCCGGCCGTCGCTGCCGCTCTGCCAGGGGTACATCGCGCCGTGCCGCCCGGCGTCCCGGGCGGCGGTGCGGGCGCGCTCCAGACGCCGGTGACGATGGTGCAGCAGCGCGCGGGAGACCTCGGGGAAGTGCAGGTTGAGGTACGGCAGGACGAACAGCTCGTCCCAGAAGACATGCCCCCGGTACGCCTCGCCGTGCAACCCCCTGGCCGGGACCCCCACGTCCAGGTCCGCGGTGTGCGGGGAGAGGGTCTGCAGGACGTGGAAGAGGTGCAGCCGCAGGATGCGGCCCGCCTCGCCGGGCACGTCCAGTTCGGCCCGGCGCCACAGCTGGTCCCAGGCCGTCAGGTGCGGCGGGAGCAGCTCGTCGAAGCCGCCCGCCCGGACCACCCGGTCGACGGCGGCGTGCAGCGGATCGCTGATCGCGGGGTCGCGGGAGGTGTGCAGGGCGACGATCTTGTCGACGGTGACGGTCTCCCCGGCGGCCAGGTCCAGACGGATGCTCTGCAGGGCGCGCGGGCGGTCGTGCCGGTTCGTGACGGGCGCGGGTGCCGTCAGCCGGGCGGCGAGCGCGATCCGAACGTCCGAGGTGCGGGTGCGGCAGCGCAGCCACACCGTGTCCGCGGCGGTCGTGCCGGTGAGCACATGGGTCAGATGACGGCCGTCCAGCTCCCGGTAGCGCGGTACCCCGGCGTTGGTGACGTCGCCGTCGAGCGCCGCCTCGGTCTCCAGGGTGCCGGAGAAGCCCTCGGCGGTGAACTCGGTGCGCAGGCCCGCCAGATGGGGGTCGGCCATGTGCACGAAGCGGTACTGGCGCACCAGGAGCGTCCGTCCGGGGCCGAGGCCGTACCGCGTCCTGCGCTCCAGGAGTCCCGAGGACAGGTGCAGGGTCTCGCCGTGGTCGAGCACGTGTGCGGTGTCGGGGGTGAGCCAGGGCTCGCCGGGGAGCCGGAAGCGCAGCGGCAGCCAGTTGGGCAGGTTGACCATGTCCTCGTTCTCGACGTGCCGTCCGGCGACCTCGGAGACGAGCCGGTTGTAGACGCCGGCCGCGTACGTGCCCGGGTAATGCACCTCGTCCGCCGAGCACTCCGGCAGCGCGCCCCGGGTGGCGAAGTACCCGTTGCCCAGGGTGCACAGCGACTCCCGCAGGCGCGCGTCGGCGGCGTCGTACCCCTCGTGCTCCCAGGTCCAGCCCGTCACTGTGCCGCTCCTCCCGCCGACGGCTGCCGCGCGCCCGGCGCCGCGGCGGTCCGTTCCGGAGCCGTCACCGACGGTAAAACTCCGCCTGTCGTGGACGGACGGCCGCCACGGCCGACGGCCGACTACCGGAGTACCCGTGGCGGGTGCCCGGCACACACGGACCGGCGGGAGCCGCCTACCGCTCCCCCACCGGCACACGCCACAGCAGGGTGGTGCCCCGGCCGGCGGAGCTGGTGACGTCGAACGTGCCGCCCAGCTGCTGCGCGCGTTCGGCCATGTTGCGCAGCCCGCTGCGGCGGCCTCCGTCCGGAATGCCCACGCCGTTGTCCGCGACCGTCAGCCGTACCTCGCGTCCGTCGGTCTCGAGCACCACCTCGGCGCGGTCGGCGCGGGCGTGCCGGGCGATGTTGGTCAGCGCCTCGGAGAGCACGGCCACCAGGTGGTCGGCGGCCTCCTTGGAGACGTGGGTGTCGATCAGGCCCTCCATCCGCACGCTCGGCGGGAAGCCCAGCACGGATGCCGCCTCACCCACCACCCGTACGGCGCGGGCCCGCAGGCCGGTTCCGCCTCCGCCCTCGTCGGCGGGCGAGCGCAGGCCGAAGATGGTCGACCGGATGATCTTGATGGTCTCGTCCAGGTCGTCCACGGCCCGCAGCACCCGCTCCGAGGCCTCCTTGTGCTCGATGAACCGGCCGGCGCTCTGCAGCGTCATGCCGGTGGCGAACAGCCGCTGGATCGCCAGATCGTGCAGGTCGCGGGCGATCCGGTCGCGGTCCTCGAGCACGGCGATCTGCTCGGCGTCCTGGCGGCGTTCCGCCAGCTCCATCGCCACGGCCGCCTGGGCGGCGAACCCCTGCAGCGGTTCGATCTCCTTGTCCGTGAACGCGTTGCGGCCCGCGGCCCGCACCAGCAGGGCGATGCCGCGCACGCCTTCACCCGACCCGATGGGCACGGCGACCGCCGGACCGAGGTCCGTGTACCGCTGGGGGCCCGGGTAGGCCCGGTCGTCGCGCGCGATGTCCGCGCTGATGACGGGAGCCGCACTGGTGAAGGCGCGGCCCAGCAGGCTGTCGTCGACGGGCACGACGAGCCCGCGGTGGGTGTCCGCGCCCTGTCCGATGGCCAGTTCCACGGTCAGCGAGTCGGTGTCGGCCATGGGCACCGCGACCACGGCGAGGGCGGCCCCGGTGATCTCCCGGGCGCGTTCCGCGATGAGCAGGAGCGCCGCGCCGCGTTCGCTGCCGGACATCAGTCCGTGGGTGATCTCGGCGTTGGCCCGCAGCCACCGCTCGCGCAGCCGGGACTCCTCGTACAGGCGGGCGTTGTCGATGGCGACGCCGGCGGCGACCGCGAGGGTGGACAGGACCGACTCGTCCTCCTCGTCGAAATGCGCCCCGCCCCGCTTCTCGGTCAGGTACAGGTTGCCGAAGACCTGGTCGCGGACCCGGATCGGAACCCCGAGGAAGGTGTTCATCGGCGGGTGGTGGGACGGGAATCCGTACGAGGCGGGGTGGTCGGAGAGCTTCGCCATCCGCAGCGGCTCCGGATGGCGGATCAGCTCGCCGAGGATGCCGTGGCCCTCGGGATAGTGGCCGATGCGGGCGATCGCCTCCTCGCTGACCCCGACGGTGTGGAAGGCGGACAGCCGCTTGCCGTCCGGGCCTATCACGCCCAGTGCGGCGTACTCCGCGTCCACCAGCGCCGCCGCGGCCTCGACGATGCTGTGCAGCGCCTGCTCCAGGTCCAGTTCCCGGCCGACCGAGAGAACCGCCTCCAGCAGACTGTGCACCCGGTCGCGGGTGCCACGGGCCGCGTCGATCCGCGCCTGGAGCTCCTCGAGCAGCTCGTCGAGCCTCAGCTGCGGTAGCCGTACGCGGGCGTCCTCGTCCCGCTCGGAGCCTGCCACCCGTGCGCCTCCCGTCCCTTCGCCCGACGCCGTCGCCCGGCGGCCACCCGGCCGGCACTCCGGTAACGGTCCAGCAAAGGCGACGGTACGGCATGGGCCGGGCGGCCGGACCGGCGGGACCACGGGTGGGCGGCCGGACCGCTGTGCCGGACGGGCCGGTCGGCCCTGCCCCGCGGCCGCCCTCCGGGGCCGGAGGTCCCCTTCCGGCGGGACGACGGTCCCGCGTTGCCCCCAACGGCCCCGTTACCCGCGGAAACAGGCGTGTGGGGTTGCTATACAGGTGCTGCCGCCGGTCCGGATCCGCGGTCCGACCCTCTTTCCCCGTCCCGCCCTTGGGAGACTTCATGCTGTCCGAAGAGTCCGCCGCAGTGCTGCGGGCCACCCTGCCCGCCGTGGCCGGGGCGCTCGACGAGATCACCACGCGTTTCTACGGCTCGATGTTCCGCGACCGGCCCGAACTGCTGGACGGCCTGTTCAACCGGGGCAACCAGGCCAGTGGCGCCCAGCGCCGGGCGCTCGCCGGATCCATAGCCGGTTTCGCCCAGGCGCTCCTCGCCGACCCGGACACCCGGCCGGACGCCCTGCTGTCCCGGATCGCCCACAAGCACGTGGCGGTCGGGATCACCGACGACCAGTACACGATCGTGCACAAGTACCTGTTCGGCGCGATCGCCGAGGTGCTGGGCGACGCGGTGACGCCCGAGGTCGCCGCCGCCTGGGACGAGGTGTACTGGCTGATGGCCGGCGCCCTCATCGCGCAGGAGGCACGCCTGTACCACGACGCCGGTGTCGAGGCGGGCGACATCTGGCGTCCCTGGACGGTCGTGGAACGCCACGAGGAGACGGACGACGTGGTGTCGTTCCTGCTGCGCCCCGCCGACGGCGAGGCAGCCCCGCCGGCCCGGGCGGGCCAGTACGTCAGCGTGCGGCTGCTCATGCCCGACGGGGTGCACCAGCTGCGCCAGTACAGCCTGTCCTCCGACCCCGGGGACGATCTGCGCCGTATCACCGTCAAGCGGGTCGCGGGAGCGGACGGCGCACCGGACGGCGAGGTCTCCAACCTGCTGCACGAGCGGACCGGCGCCGGGGACGAGCTGATGCTGTCCGTGCCCGCCGGGGACGTGGCGCTCGACGAGGCCGGCACCCCGCTGGTCCTGGTCTCGGCCGGCATCGGCTGCACCCCGATGCTGGGCATGCTCGCCCGTCTGGCCACCACCGGCTCCACCCGGCGGGTGCTCGTCCTGCACGCCGACGGCTCGCCCGGCCGGCACGCGCTGCGCGCCGAGACCCGCGAGACGGTGGACTCGCTGCCCGACGCGGAGGCGGTCTTCTGGTACGAGCGTCCCGGCCCCGAGGAGCCCGACGCCCGCGGTGGGCTGATGGACCTCGCGGGGATCGACGTTCCGGCGGACGCGACGGTGTACCTGTGCGGCCCGCTGCCGTTCATGCGTGCCGCGCGCGGCGGGCTGCTCGACGCCGGGGTGCCCGCCCGCTCCATCCACTACGAGGTCTTCGGCCCCGACCTGTGGCTGCCGGAGGCGGCCTGAGCGACTCGGGCCCTTCGCGCCGTCGGCGGCGCGAAGGGCCCGAGTGCCGGATCAGACCTCGAGCTCGGCCTCGATCCGTCGCAGCTGGTGCCGCGCCATGGCCAGGTTGGCCCGGCTGCCGTCGAGCACCAGGTACAGGAAGAGGCCGTTCCCGCCGCGTCCCTTGAGCAGGCGGATGAGGTGGTACTGGTTGCTCAGGGTGATCAGGATGTCCTCGATCTCCTCGTTCAGCCCCAGGTGTTCCATGGTGCGCAACTTGGACCGTACGACGTCGGTGTTGCCGGCGGCGGCGACCTCCAGGTTGAAGTCCTTGCCGCCGCCCAGCGTGCCGAGGGCCATGCCGCTGGTGTAGTCGACGAGCGCGGCGGCCGTCGCGCCGTCGATGGAGCTGAGGCATTCCTTGAGCGAGGTCTCGGTGTTGGCCATGGGACGTGTCCTTTCGGTCGTGACGGGTGATTCGGACCGGACGCCGGGCAGTGCGGAGGCGTCCGGCCGGGAGGAAAGCCGGGAGTCAGCCGCCGGGCTGGGGCCGGGGCCGCTGCGGGGTCCGCACCGGGAGGGTGCCGATGGGCCGGGACGGGTCCTGGGCCGGCACGGGGGTTTCCCGGGCCGCGAGCCGGTCGGCGTGCCGCCCTCCGCCCGGGCCGCTGTGGGTGTCCACCAGCTCCGCGATCCGGGCGCCGCCGCGCCGGCCCTCCAGGTGCAGCCGGCCCACGTTGACCCGGTCGTCGGCGAGGAGGGTGAGGACGGCGGTGGTACCGGCCGCGTAGGTCGCGATGTAGCCCTGGCTGCCCCGCACCAGGAGCTCGCGGAACTCGCCGCGGGCGGCGGCGTCCGCCATGCGGTACGCGACGCCGAGCGCGGCCGCGGTGAGCGCGGCCAGCCCCTCCGGTTCGGCGTCGGGGACGTCGTGGGCGAGGACGAGTCCGTCGACGGTGGCCGCGAGGGAGCCCGCCAGCCGGGGTACGCGGGTACGGAGCCGACGCAGTTCGTCCAGCACGTCGGTCTCGACGGCCATGAGCAGTCTCCTTTCGGCACGCTGTCGGCGCGCGCGGATCACAGTGCCTCCAAGGCGTCCAGGAGCCGTCTCAGCAACGCCGTGTCGGGCTCGTCCCACGCCGCGCCGCCCGCGTCGGGGACGGCGTGGAGGGGCGTGGCGGGCGGGGGTGACGCCGGGGTGACCAGTCCGCCGGCGGCCAGGCGGCGCAGTTCGACGAGGGTGTGGAAGGTGCGGTGGGCGAGGGCCGCGGCGATCTGCGCGGCGGTGCGGACGCCGTCGACCTGGGCGAGGGTACGGGCGCGGCGGGGCGGCAGTTCGGCGGGAGAGACGCCGGACACGCGGGTGAGCGGGGCGGTGTCGACGGCCGGGTCGGGCCAGATGCGGTGCAGCAGGTCGCGGCGGCGCCGTGACTCGCCGAGCACGGTCGCCACCGGAACGGGGCGGACCGCGCCGAGCCAGTGCGCGACTCCGGGGCGGAAGCGGAGCGTGGCGCCGTCGTGGGTGAGCGCGAAGTACGCCGCGTCGAACAGGGCGCCCAGATGGCACAGTTCCAGCGCCCCGGTGGTCAGGCGCCCGCTGTCCACCAGCTGGCGGCCGACGCGGTGCACCGCCCCCGCTCGCTCGACGGCGTCCCACCAGCCGGCCGGGGCGACGGCACCACTGCGGGTGAGCAGGTCGCCGAGGTCGGGGCTGTACGCGGACTCGACGTGGACGACGCGTCCGGCCGAGAGGTAGAAGATCCCGGACTCCGTGGAGAGCGCGCCGGTGGCGTGGTCGGCCGCGAGGGTGCCGAGCAGTTCCGGCGTGGTTTCGCCGGTGCACGCCGTGGTCATCCGAGCACCAGCCGGTCCGCCATCTCGGCCAGCCGGATCCGGGCCAGGGCGAGGTTGCCGTCGGCGCGGTCGAGCCAGAGGTACAGGAACACCGTGCTGTCGAAGGTCGTGACGACGAAGCGCAGGAGGTGGTACGCGTCGGCGGTGGTGAGGATCAGGTCGTCGACGGGTGGTTCCTTGCCCGTCCCGGTCCGGTCGCCACCGGCGGGCGCGAGTGTGCCGCTCTCCATGGCCAGGCGGGCGAGTTCGGCGGTCTCCGCGGCCGTGGCCTCCGCGTCCTCGCCGGGCGCCTCGCCCACCGCCCCCAGGGCGAGTCCGCTGATCCAGTCGACCACCAGGGCACCGCGCGCCCCCGGCAGTCGCATGGCTTCCAGCAGACTCTCGTCGATTCCGGGCACGCCGGATCCCCCTTCTCGCACGGCTGTACCGCGAACGTGACGTCGACGCTACGGTGTGTGCTCGACCGAGGTGAGGGCTTTGGTGTTTTCCGGGGGAATATGCGACAGGGGCGGTGCGCCGCTGGTAGGGTCCGGGCTTTTGCCGCAGGAACCGGGGCCCGGAGAAGGGCTGCCGTCCGGCTGGGTGCGGGCGGGGCCGGCCCCGGCGCGGATGGTGGGCCGCCCCCGCCCGCGGGACCCATTGTGGTGACGACCCGGCCACCGGGACCACGGGTGAACCGCCGTCACCACGCGTGCGCCGCGCACACCCCGCGCGCGACACGCCGACCGGCGGAGCCCCGGCTCACCCCTCCGGCCGGCCGCGACGATACTGGCAGGAGCACGTGCCCCCGCTCACGACTGGACCCATGTCGACCTCCCTCTCAGCCCGCCCCGTCCTCCCTCCCACAGTCTGGCTGGCCCGCGGCCGCCACACCGGTGCCACACCCGACGCGGAGCTCCGGCACACCCTGCACTGGCTCAAGGCCGGCCAGGACATCGACGACTTCCTGGAACTCCCCGCGCCGGATACCGCGCCCGACCTGGTGTTCGAATCCCGGACGCGGGTCGCCGACGAGGTCACCGTGCGCGCCCGGCTGAGCCTCGCGCCCGCCACGGACGCGGGCCGGGACTGGGTCCTGGTCGCCGAGGCGGAGCAGCCCTGGAACCCCTCCTGGCCGTCCCCGGCGGGCATGTTCTGGCCATCGGGGACGGACGCCGAGTGGAACGCCGACCCGGTGACGGGACTGCGGACGGGCGTGATCAATCCGCTTCCCGAGGACGACAAGGCCGTACGGCGGCTGCTGCGCGACTGCGCACGTGACGCGTGGCACATCCATGTCGTCGTCCATGAGGCCATGACCACGGACGAGCGCGGCCGGGTGCCGCTCGCGCGCTGGCTGCCGCCGGGGCTGCGGGACCGGGTGGTGGAGCACCGGGCCACACCCCAGCAGTCGCGGGTGGCGAACTGGGCGCTGCGGGAGTTCGGTGTGGAGGTTCCGCGCGGGGGCGCGGCGGTGCTGCCCGGCAGTCCGGCCCCGGAGGGCTACGACGCGGACGCCTTCGCCGTGCGCGCGGTGTTCCTGGACGGCACGGAACCGGTCGACCTCGTGGAGGCGGTGGCCCGGTACGACGCGCTGCCGCGCGCGCTGCCGGACGGGGCGCGGGACGCGCTGACGGCGCTGCGGGAGGAGTGGCACCTGCTCACGACGGCGGAGGAACTCGCCCGCGAGCGGGCGCTGGTGGCGATGTACGCCGAGGCGCTGGAGGCGATGACGAAGTCCCGGGACCTGTACCGCGAGGCCGCGGAGCGTGCCCATGAGGCGCTGGCCGCGTACCGGGAGTCCGCCGGGTCCCCGGGCCCGGGGCAGCCTCCCGCACCCCGGGCCCCGTCCCCTCTGACCCGCACTCTGGAACGCCTCAAGGCCCGCCGCCCCGCCCCCGAGGATCCGGCCGCACCGGACCACTAGTCACTTCCGGTGCGGCCCGGAGGCGGCGTGCGGGACGGGCTGTCGCCGGGGCGCGCCGGCGTGGGCGTACGGGCCCTGTTCCGCGGCCGGCCCCGGCCGGAGTCCCCGGAGGGGCGAGGCCGCCTCGGCGGGTATGACCGGTTCGCTCGAGGAAGGTGACGGAGAGAAAGTGGTCATGGCCGGCTCCGCGGGAAGGCCGATGACCGTTTCCAGGCGTCCCCACCCCTCGCCGCCACTCGGTTGAGCCACCGGGACGAGCTGCGGCGATCCGTCGTTTCGCGCGGATTCCGCGGGGCGTCGGGCGCGTGCGCGTATGGCCGGTCCCGGCCGTCATATCGGCGCCGCGAGCGGGAATCCGCTCAGTGCAGGCTGTGTCGCGGCGAGGCCGCGGCACGGGTCACGGGAGGAGGGCGGTCCGTTGGAGACGACCACCGTGGTGCTCGTCGTCGCCGCGGTCCTCGCGGCCGCGGTGCTGGCCTTCGCCGTCACCGTCCTGGTCCGACTGGTGCGCACGCGGCGTGAGTTGCGTCACGCGGGCCTGCCCACGGGACCCCGCTGGGTGTTCTGGGGCGCGGTCCTCTATCTGGTGCTGCCGGCCGATCTGCTGCCCGATCCGGTCTATGTGGACGACATCGGCGTGCTCCTGCTCGCTCTGCGCACCATGCGAGGTTCCTCCGGCGCCCGGGCTCCCGGAGCGCGCCTCCGGCGGGGCGGCCGACGACCCGCCGACGATTACGCTCCGTAAGGAAACCAACCACCCGTTCGATTCGTATAAGTCTCTGGAAGCCAAAAGAAGTCGGCGGACCAAGCCGCGGCGCGCAGCGGGCCGTTGCCTGCTCGGCGCAGCACCGACGAGGGAGAGACGATGCAACCGTTCGCGCTCAACTACGCACGTCCGGCGGTGGAGTTGGCCGTTGCCACTCCGTACGCGTATGACTCCGGACTGCAGTTGAACGTACTCGGCGACGGACGGATCGCGGCCTGCGACCACGCGCTGTTGCGCGAGGCGGGGACGACGACGTCCACCGCGGGTTCCAAGACCCACTTCGACGACTGAACGCGGACCGTAAACCATGACCGTGCTGATCCTCACCTGTGAGGAGGATGTGACCGCCGACATGGTGGTCGTCCATCTGAACGGCTCCGGTGTACCGGTGGTGCGCCTCGATCCCGCCGATCTGACGGGCGGCGCCTCGCTGTCCGGCGAGTACGTCCACGGCCGCTTCCGGGGCCATCTATCCGTCGGCGGGAGGCTGGTGGGCATCGGCGGGCTGCGGTCCGTGTGGGTACGCCGGCCCGGCACGCCGGCCGGGCGCGCGCCGCAGCCGTCCGCGTGGCTGACCGAGGAGGCCTCGCAGGCGCTCTACGGCATGCTGCGCGGTTGCGACGCGCGCTGGATGAACCATCCGGACGCGGCCCGGCAGGCCCGCCACAAGCCGTGGCAGCTGCGGCTGGCCCAGCGCTGCGGTCTGCCCGTGCCGGCCACGGTGATCACCACGTTCCCGCGTGCCGCGCGGGAGTTCGCGGAGCGCTTCCCGGACCTGGTGGTCAAGCCGGTGTCGGGGGCGCATCCGCAGGACCCGCCGCGGGCGGTGCCGACCAGCCGGGTGGCGCCGGACGCGGACTTCTCCGCGGTCGCGTTCGGGCCGACGCTGCTGCAGCGGCGGATCGCCAAGCGGGCCGACATCCGGCTCACCGCGGTGGGCGAGCGGCTGCTGGCTGCCCGCAAGGCGACACGGCCGGACGCGGATCCGGAAGAGGTGGATGTGCGTTTCGCCACTCCCGGGTCGCCCTGGGAGCCGGTCGAGGTCCCGGCGCGCACCGCCGACGCCGTACGCGCGTATCTGCGCCGATCCGAACTGGCTTACGGCGCTTTCGACTTCGCCGAGGACGCCGACGGGACCTGGTGGTTCCTGGAGTGCAACCAGTCGGGGCAGTTCGGGTTCGTCGAGGTGGAGACGGGGCAGCCGATCGCCCGGACCATCGCCGAGTGGCTGTCCCGCCCCGTTCCCGACGAACCCGCCGAGCTCGACGAGGCGGGCAGCACGGTGCGGTGAGGGGACCGTCACCGCCCGGGGCTCAGTGCGACCGCGGCCCCGGCAGCAGGGCGGTACGTTGCCAGCCGTTGCCCGGGGAGTGCGGCCGGTCGAGGCCGGGGGCGTAGCCGGGGGACTGCAGGGGCCGCATGACCAGCTCCAGCTCCCTGCTCACGCGTTCGGCCTCGCTGCGCACCTGTGCGGGCACGTCGCCGCACTCCGCGATGAGTCGGTCGTAGATGGGGGAATCCTGGAACACCCGTCAACGCGCCTTTCTGCTCGTCGGCCCCGATGCGGGACGCGATTGCAGAGTCTAGGCGGCCGACCAGCCCGAAGGGGGAATTCCCCGGTACAACGGAACACGGGACGGGCGCTCCGGAAGTGCGGCACAGATCGGGCATGCCGGGCGGTCCCGGCGGT
Source organism: Streptomyces sp. NPDC059454 (assembly GCF_042749965.1). Lineage (NCBI taxonomy): Bacteria > Bacillati > Actinomycetota > Actinomycetes > Kitasatosporales > Streptomycetaceae > Streptomyces > Streptomyces sp. NPDC059454. Next base: position 12,092 of record NZ_JBHYVC010000091.1, read on the forward strand.
CAGGCACCCGTCGTCGAGCCGGGGCGGACGATCATCAGGACGGTGACGGTCGCCCACAGCAGATTGAACACCCCGGTGAACATCGCGAGTCGCACCGTGCTCTGCCGGTCGACGGGCCGGCTCCCGCCCAGCTGTTCGACGAGTTCGTCCTGCCGGGGCAGCACGAAGGCGAGCAGGACTCCGGCGGCGGCCGCGGTGAGGCCGATCGAGGTGACGAGCCAGCCGTCGTCCAGGACGCCCATCGCCAGGGCGGTGGCGAGACCGAGGACGGGCACCGCGATCCCTACGCGGGCGTAGACCCGGCAGATGCGGTGGAGCAGCGCGACGGTGGTCACGGCCGTCGTGGCGGGCCTCTCACCCTCCGCCGGCACGGCGCGGCGCACGGCCGGCGGGAACATGCTGGCCGCGACGGTGACGGGACCGACGGCGACGATGGCGGCCAGGACGTGGAGGGACAGCAGGAGCTTGGTCACCGGGACTCTTTCCATGGTGTGATCGGCGGTGCCGGGCTCACGTTAGGGGCCCGCCGGGTGATCACCCAGGGGCTGAAACGACAGGTTCCAACGGGTTCCCGCCAACACCGTTCACCACGGCTCACGCGCGTCGCCGTCCCGATGTCCCGGCTCCGACGGGTGGCGGGAATCCGGCTATCGTGGCGGTCATGCACTCCGTGGCGATTCTGGTTCTCGACGGTGTCGTGCCGTTCGACATGGCGGCGCCCCTGCAGGTCTTCGACTGGACGCGGCTGCCCGACGGCCGGCACCCCTACCGGGTCCGGCTGTGCGCCGAGCGGCCGGAGGTGCTCGCGGACGGCGGGTTCACCCTGCGCGTCGAGCGGGGACTGGAGGCGCTGGCCGACGCGGACACGGTCATCGTCCCGGGCCGCGCGGAAGGCGCGCCCCCGCCCTCGCCCGCCGTGCTCGCGGCGCTGCGGCAGGCGGCCGGGGCGGGCACCCGGATCGCCTCGGTGTGCGTGGGCGCGTTCGTGCTGGCGGAGGCCGGGCTGCTGGACGGCCTGCGCGCCACCACGCACTGGGTGGCCGCCGGGCAGCTCGCCCGGGCCTTCCCCCGCGTCGACGTGCAGCCGGACGTGCTCTACGTCGACAACGGGCAGATCCTCACCTCGGCCGGCGCCGCCGCCGCGCTGGACATGTGCCTGCACATGATCCGCCGGGACCTGGGCTCGGCCGTGGCCGCGAACGCCGCCCGGATGTCGGTGATGCCGCTGGAACGGGAGGGCGGACAGGCCCAGTTCATCGTGCACGAGCACCCGCCCGTGCCCCGCGGGTCGGATCTGGAGCCGCTGCTGGACTGGATCGAGGACAACCTGGCGCACGAGGTCACGCTCGGCGCGATGGCGGCGCGCGCCGGGATGAGCGAGCGCACCTTCAGCCGCCGGTTCCGCGAGCAGACGGGCACCACGCCGTTGCAGTGGCTGCTGCGGGCGCGGGTGCGGCGCGCCCAGTACCTGCTCGAGAACAGCGACCACACGGTCGAACGGATCGCCCAGCAGGCCGGGTTCGGGTCGCCCACGGCGTTCCGCGAGCGGTTCCGCAAGGTGGTGGGCACCACGCCGTACGCCTACCGCTCGACGTTCAACGGACGCCGCGCCGCCCTCGCGGGCCGGGGGTGAACGGGTGAGCGGCCCGGTGGCTCAGACCGCCAGGGACAGACCGCTCTCCCCGTCCGCCTCCGGGGTCCGGCCGGCCGCGGGCCGCGCCCGGTCGAGGAGGGCGTCCGCCAGGGCGATGGCGTCGTGGACGCCGGACGTCCCCATCATCACGCAGAGCGTGTGGCTGACGTCCTCCAGTTCGCGTGCCGCCGCCGGCGCATGCCGTTCCGCCTGAGCTATCCGCAGCGTCGCGTACCGCGTCAGCAGCCGTCTGACGGTCTTCGGGTCCGGTACGAGCACGAAGCACCCCTTTCTGGTTTTCGCTGCGTATGCCCGGACCAGGCGGAAACACTCACCCCATGTGCTCGACCGGCCGCATGTGACCGAAAACCGTCGCACCCTGACCGGGCAGTCAGGCCACCTGCCCGCTGTGCAGCGCCGTGTACGCCCCTCCCCGGCGCAGCAGGTCCTCGTGGGTGCCGATCTCCTGGATCCGGCCGTCCGCCATCACCACGATCCGGTCGGCGCCGCGCACGGTGGACAGCCGGTGCGCCACCACGAACGTGGTGCGCCCGCGCAGCAGCCGGGCGAGGGCCTCCTGCACCAGCGCCTCCGAGCGGGTGTCGAGGGCCGAGGTCGCCTCGTCCAGGACCAGCACCTTCGGGTCCCGGATCAGCGCGCGGGCGATGGCGAGCCGCTGGCGCTGCCCGCCGGACAGCCGGGCGCCGCGCTCCCCGACGAGGGTGTCGAGGCCCTGGGGCAGCCGGTCGACGAACTCCAGCGCGTTGGCGTCGCGCAGCGCGGCCCGTACCGTCTCCTCGTCGGCGTCGTCCATGCCGTAGGCGACGTTCTCCCGGACGGTGCCGTCGAACAGGATCGACTCCTGGGGCACCACGGACAGGAAGCGCCGGTAGGTGCGCAGGTCGAGGCCGTTCATGTCGGTGCCGTCGAGCAGCAGCCGGCCGGAGGTCGGGCGGATGAAGCCGATGACGAGGTTGAGCACGGTGGACTTGCCCGCCCCGGAGGCGCCGACGAGCGCGACGGTCTCGCCCGGGGCGACGTCGAGGGTGAAGTCGCGCACGGCGGGGCGCCCGTCGCTCTCGTACGCGTGGCCGACGCCCTCGAAGGTGACCGCGCCCCGCACTCCGTCGACCTCCGCCTTGCCCTCGTTGTCCTCCAGTTCGGGGGCCTGGAGGACCTCACCGACCGAGCGGACGGACTCCAGTCCCTTGGTGATGACCGGGGCCAGCCCCGCCAGCGTGGTCGTGGAGTTGGTGAGCGTGGTCAGGAAGGCGCTGAGCATCACGACGTCGCCGGCGGTGACGCCCCAGACGTCGTAGTACGAGACGAGGGCCGCGCCGGCCAGCACGCACACGCCGACGACGTTGAGGACGACCCAGGCCAGCGAGCCGAACCGGCCGTTGACCAGGTCCAGCCGGTTCCCGGAGGTGAGCAGCCGGTTCAGGGTGCCGTTCATCCGGCGCAGCGCCTTGCCCTCCAGGCCGTGGGCGCGGGTGACGGGGATGAGCCGGGTCATCTCCGTCACCCGGGAGGACAGCGTCTCCACCTCGTGGCGGAAGTGCTCATTGTGCGTGCGCAGTCTGGCCCGCAGTCGGGCGACGAGCAGGGCGGCGGCGGGTACGACGATCAGGAAGACGGGGAGGAACTCGGGGGTGCGGACGCCGATGATGACGAGTCCGCCGATGAGCACGGTCGTCGCACCGAGCCCGGTCTCCGCGGTCTGCTGCACCATCTGCTCGACGGTCTCCACGTCCCGCACGACCTTGGCCTGGAGCACGCCGGCGCTGACGCGGGAGTGGTAGCCGATGGAGAGCTGCTGCATGCGGGTGCACAGCGCGGAGCGCAGGGCGGTGCCCATGCGGCGGACGCTGCCGTACAGCAGGCGGACGTACAGCACGTGCAGCGGGTAGTTGACCAGCAGGATGAACATGATGACGCCGGTGCTGGTCCAGAGCCGGGATATCGGCTGGTGCTGGACGACGGTGTCGATGATGGACGCGGTGATCAGCGGCAGCAGCCAGACGGGGCTGTGCTTGACCGTGAAGACGCCGACCGCGGCGGCGAGCCGGCCGCGGTCGGCGCGGAACAGATAGGCGAGGGTGCGGATCGGGTGCTCGCCGCGGTAGCGGTGGTCGAGCGGTCTTTCCAGCGACGACGCCATGGGCGGTGGTCCTCCCCCTGTGACTTTCTTCAGCAAGCGCTTTCCATGCCTGCGTGCCGGGAGTACACCAGGGCGCGCAGGTGTCCGCCCACGACGTCCAGCGCCTGAGACGGGCGGGGTGGACTCAGACGGCGTCCAGTTCGGCGATGTCCTCGGCCGTCAGGACGAGGTCGGCGGCGCCCGCCGAGTCACGGACCGACTCCGGCCGGCTCGCACCCGGAATGGGGACGACGACCGGTGACCTGGCGAGCATCCACGCCAGGCACACCTGGTACGCGCTCACCCCGTGCGCCCGGGCGATCCGCGCGAACGGGGCGTGCGCCGAGGCGAGTCCACCGGCCCGGGCGATGCCGCCGAAGGGGCTGTAGGGCAGGAACGCGATGCCGAGCTCGTCGCACAGGCGCAGCTCCGGCTCGCTCGAGCGGAAGGCCGGGGAGAACTCGTTCTGCACGGAGACCAGCCGGCCGCCGAGGATCTCGTCGGCCTGCCGGATCTGCTCCGGACCGGCGTTGGAGACGCCGGCCATGCGGATCTTCCCCTCGTCCAGCAGTTCGCGCAGCGCGCCGACGGACTCGGCGTACGGGACGCGGGGGTCGGGCCGGTGGAACTGGTAGAGCCCGATGGCCTCCACGCCGAGCCGGCGCAGGGACGCCTCGCACGCCCTCTTCAGGTGTCCGGGGCTGCCGTCCTGCGTCCAGCTGCCGTCGCCGGGGCGCAGATGACCGCCCTTGGTGGCGACCAGGACGTCGCCGCCCCGGTCGTGGGAGGCGAGGGCCTTGGCGATCAGGGTCTCGTTGTGGCCCGCTTCCCCGGCGCGCAGGTGGTAGGAGTCCGCGGTGTCGATCAGGGTGACACCGGCGTCCAGCGCGGCGTGCAGGGTGGCCAGGGAGCGGGCCTCGTCCGGGCGCCCCTCGATGGACATGGGCATGGCGCCCAGTCCGACGGCACCGACCTCGACATCACCGATACGGCGGGTGTGCATGATGCGCGTGACCTCTTCCGGCTGTCGTCTCACGGTCTCGGCAAGCGCGTACCAGCCTGGTCCCCGCACGGCCCGAAATCCAATAGAAGAAAGCGAACGCATTCAGCGGCCGGGGCACTGAATCGGGGCCCCGCCGCCGCGCGGGTGCCGGTACCCGGCGTCACGCCGCGCGTGGCCGTCCCTTTTCCGGGAGGACGTGTCCGGGATGTACGCGGACCTCTTCGGCGCCCCCTGGACGGCCGGCATCGGCCGGCCCGGGCACCGGGCCCCGGACGACCCCCGGCGAGCAGCCGTTGACACGGCGTTCCGGCAGGGATCACCGTACTGACCGGAGCGCGCCGGCGGGGCGCGACAGGACACCGGTCCGACGGCGGTCGCCGCACCGGGAGAGGCGGCGGCATGCGGATCGGACTGCTCGGCACCGGACCCTGGGCGCGGGCGGCCCACGCCCCCGCGCTGAGCGGGCACCCGGACCTCGACCTCGCCGGCGTATGGGGCCGCCGGCCCGACGCCGCCGGGGAACTGGCCGCTCTGCACGGCACCCGGGCGTACGACGACGTCGGGGCGCTTCTCGCCGACGTGGACGCCGTCGCCTTCGCGCTGCCGCCCGCGGTGCAGGCGGAACTGGCGGTGCGCGCGGCGCGGGCCGGGTGCCATCTGCTGCTCGACAAGCCGCTCGCGCCGACCGTCGCGCAGGGGCGCGCGGTGGTCGGGGCGGCCGAGGCGGCGGGGGTCGCGTCCGTGGTCTTCTTCACCACCCGCTTCCAGCCCGGACCTCAGGCGTGGATCGCCGAACAGGCGCGCGTGGGCGGCTGGTTCACCGGGCGCGCACAGTGGCTCGGGGCGGTGTTCACCTCCGACGGCAACCCCTTCGCCGCCTCCGAGTGGCGGCGGGAGAAGGGCGCCCTGTGGGACGTCGGCCCGCACGCCCTGTCCGTGCTGCTTCCGGTGCTCGGCGAACCGCGGCGGGTGACGGCGGCGGCGTACGGCCCCGGCGACACCGTTCATCTCGTCCTCGACCACGCGAGCGGCGCGTCGAGCAGCCTCACCTTGAGCCTGACCGCTCCCCCGGCCGCGGCCGGCGCCATGGTCGAACTCCGCGGCACGGCGGGCGTCGCCTCCCTCCCGGAGGTCTCCGAGGGCGCGGTCCCGGCGCTCACCCGGGCCGCGGACGCCCTCCTCGCCGCGGCCGGTACCGGTATCCCCCATCCCTGTGACGCGGCGTTCGCGCTCCGGGTGACGAAGATCCTGGCCGCGGCGGAGACCCGGCTGAGCGGCGGAACGCGCTGACGGCCTCCCCGGGCGACTGCGGAACGGAGCACTCTCGACGCGCTCCGTGGTTTCCGGGCCCGACCGGCTTAAGCGGCCCTTAAAGGCCGGTTAAGTGATCGGCGATTCTTCGCCGCTTCTTCAAGTAATTGCAGGTCAGAGCGGTGTCATGGACAAGTCGGACCGTTGGCCGGGGCGGCGACCGTCCCTAGCATCAATGGCGCGCGCCGGTCCCGACGTACCGCCTGAGAGCGCTCTCTCCAGGTCTCCTCCCCATGTCGGCAGGCCGGCGCGGTCCGGAACCCGCACGAGTACCCCTGGAGATCCCCCACATGACTCCCCGTCACCAGCGCAACCTCGGCCGCCGCAAGGTCCTCTTCGCCCTCGGCGGGGCCGCCGTGGCCATCCCCGCGGCGGCGGCGATCGCTCCGCACGCCCTCGCCGAGCAGTCCGGCGAGCGGAAGGCCGGCACCGCAGCGGCGGGGGCCCTGCCGCTGACGATCGTCAACAACAGCGGTTCCTTCGGCAACGCGAACGTGCACCTCTACATCGTGGGCAACGTGGACGGCCGTCAGGTCCGGGTCACCCCGGAGGGCACCGTCGCCCCGGTCGCCGTCTCCGACAACGGCCCCGACGGCTTCACCGACTACGCGATCGGCCTGGCCGGCAGCGGCGAGACCAAGCTGTCCCTGCCGTACATGTCCGGCCGGATCTACGTCGCCCTCGGCGCGAAGCTCAAGTTCAAGGTCGTCACGGACGGCAACGGCAACGCGGCGCTGCAGTACCCGGCCGGCTGGGTCGCCTCCGACCCCAACCACGGCGTGCTGCACGACTGCGCCGAGTTCACGTACAACTCCTCGGGCATGTTCTGCAACACGACCATGGTCGACATGTTCAGCGTGCCGATGGGCATCCGGCTCACCGGCGCCAAGGACCAGACGACGGGCACCGTGCGCGAGGGGGGCCGCGCGGCGGCGTTCGCCGCCGTCAGGCAGGTGGAGGCGTTCTCCCGGCTCGTCGTGGACGACACCCGGATCATCGCCCCCGGCCACGGTCTGGACGCCGGTCTGTTCGCCAAGGACTACTTCACCCCGTACATCGACGAGGTGTGGAGCACCTACACCGGCCGGGACCTCAAGGTCACCACCAACGCCGGCACCTTCACCGGCCGGGTGCGCGGCGAGCGGTTCACCTTCGACGGGCCCGCCCAGGTCTCCTTCGGCAAGCCCTCCACGCGGGACGTCCTCTTCTGCGACGGCGCCCTCGCCGCCCCCAACGACGGCACGACCGGCCCGGTCGCCGCCGTGCTGGGCGCCGGCTTCAACCGTTCGACGCTGCTCAGCCACCCCGACCAGCCGACGGCCGACGCCTCGGTCTTCTACCGGACCGAGCTCACCAACCACTACTCCAAGGCCGTCCACACGGCCACCGAGGACGGCAAGGCGTACGGCTTCGCCTTCGACGACGTGGCCGACTTCGCCTCGTACATCCAGGACACGGCGCCCACGGGCCTGCGGCTGACGCTCTCGCCCTTCTAGGCGGCTCACGGAGCAGGTTTCCCACGGGCCGGGGAAGGTACCCCGGCATCCAGGAGGAGCGGCCCTTCACCGCGGTGCCGCGAGCGTTCCGGACGCACGGCGGGCTCCCGCGTTGAATGGTGGACATCGGACCCGATGACAGCACCGGGGCCGCTCCAGCGATCCGGACCCGAGGAGCCAGAAGATGTCGACGTCCCAGCCCGACGCGTCCCAGCCCGAAGCGTCCCGGCGGTCCGCGGACCGCGCCACCCCGGACAGCCTGCTCCACGCCCGCACCGGCACCGAGGTGTCGCCGGAGGACATCGTCCTCGCCTCGGGCAAGGACCTCACCCCGCGCAACCTCGAGTGGGCCAGGCGGAAGCTGGACGAGGAGGGGCCCGCCGCCCTGGACAAGATGCTGCCCTGATCCCGCGTACACCCGTTCGCGGGACGGGACGGCGCCGCCGGCCCGGTGCGATCGTGCAC
>NZ_JBHYVC010000092.1:0-19679 GCF_042749965.1 Streptomyces sp. NPDC059454
GGGCAGGGCGGGGGCCGGGGCGGTGGGGTGATTGCCGCGGTGGCGGGGCAGGTGGCCCAGCCGTGGCTACGCCGGCTTCCTCGGTCTCACTTGTGTCAGTGCCGCGCCCGCCAGGACGACCGCCGCGCCCACCGGTGTCGACCAGGTCAATGTCTCGCCCAGGAGCACGATGCCGGCCGCGGCGGCGATCACCGGGACGAAGTAGGTGACCATCTGGCCGGTCGTCGGGCCGACCTCGGCGACCAGGCCGTACTGGATGAGTACGGCCAGCCCCGTGCCCAGCATGCCCAGCGCGGCGATCGCCAGCAGCGGGCCGACGGCGAAGCGGGTCGGCGGGGTGGTGAACAGCGGTGTGACGACGGCCAGCTGGGCCGTGGCCAGCAGCAGCTGGCCGCCGGTCAGGGACAGGTTCGAGTGGCTGCTGCCCGCCAGAGTTCGGCGGACGTAGATCCAGCCGACGGGGTAGCTCAGCGAGGCCAGCAGGGCCAGCGTCGTGCCGCGGGCGTCCAGGCCCTCGAAGCCCTGCCAGGCGCCCAGCACGGTCAGCACCCCGAGGAAGCCGACGCCCAGCCCCGCCACCCGCACCCGGGTCGGCCGGTCCTCGGACAGCGCCACCAGCGACAGGGCCATGCCCCACAGCGGCGAGGTCGCGTTGCAGATGCCGGCCAGCGTGGACGGGATGGTCAGCTCCGCGAAGGCGAACAGCGAGAACGGCAGGGCGTTCAGCAGGAACCCGGCGACCGCGAGATGACCCCAGGTGCGCGCACCGCGCGGCAGCCCCTCCCGCCGTACCACCATCGCCACCGCCAGGACGGCGGTACCGAAGGCCAGTCGGCCGAGGGTGACCTGGAAGGGGGCGTAGCCCTGGGTGCCGACCTTGATGAGGAGGAAGCTGAACCCCCAGATCAGGGAGAGCGCGCCGAAACGCAGCCGCCAGTCCAGGCGGGGGCGGGTGCGCTCCGGGGCGGGACCGGCCGGGGCCGGTGTGGTGGTGGTCGCGGTGACGCTGCTCATGGACGCAACGATGCGGGACATCCATCTCGTAGCACAATCGAGATTTCGCACGGGGTATCTCGTAGCATCGCTTACATGTTGAACCTGGAGCGCCTGCGCACCCTCGACGCCCTGGCCCGGCACGGCTCGGTCAGCGGCGCGGCCGAGGGGCTGCACATCACGACCTCGGCCGTCTCGCAGCAGATGTCCAAGCTGGAGCGCGAGGTCGGTCAGCGGCTGCTGGCCAAGAACGGGCGCGGGGTCCGGCTCACGGACGCGGGCCGGCTGCTCGCCGAGCACGCGGCGCGCATCCTCTCCCAGGTCGAACTCGCCCAGTCCGACCTGGAGGCGCAGCGCGGACAGGTCGCCGGTGAGCTGCGGGTCTCGGCGTTCCCGACCGCCGCGCGGGGGCTGTTCCCGGTGGCCCTCCGCGACCTGCGCGAGCGGCATCCCGCGCTGCGCGTGCGCTCCCGCGAGCAGGAACCGGAGCAGGGCATCCGGGGAGTGGTGCGCGGGGACCTCGATCTCGCGGTGGTGCTCGACTGGTACAACAAGCCGATGCCGCTGCCCGACGGCCTGGTCAAGGCACACCTGCTGGACGACCCGGCCGATGTGGCGATGTCGGCCGGCCACCGGCTGGCCGGCCGTGACGAGGCGGACCTCGCCGAGTTCGCCGAGGACGAGTGGATCACCTGGGGCGAGGGCGAGTTCTGCCACGAGTGGCTGATGTTCACCCTGCGCTCCAAGGGCATCGAGCCGGTCATCGGCCACCGCGCCGCCGAGAGCCACACCCAGCTCGGCCTGGCCGCCGCGGGGCTCGGCGTCTGCATCGCCCCGCTGCTCGGCCGCGACCCGCTGCCCGACGGGGTGGTGACCGTCCCGCTCCGGCAGCGCGTACGACGCCACGTCTTCGTCGTCTGGCGCGCGGACGCCGACCGCCGCCCGTCGATCCGGGCGGCGGTGCGGGCGCTGCGGGCGGCGGGGGAGCGCGTCGGGGCGGCCGGGGAGAACCCCGGCGCTACGGCAGCGTCGGCAGCTTTCTGAAGTCCCAGGAGACGGTCTTCTCCGGGGTCAGGCGCAGCCAGGCGTGCCGGCCGTCGTGGGGCATCTCGTCCAGGCCGAAGTTCTTGCGGGCGAACAAGGTCTCCGGAACGTCGAGTTCCGCGCGCAGTTCGCCGGTGCGCGGGATCTCGCCCACGAACTCCACCCGCCCGGACAGCTCCGCACCGCGCAGCTCGTCGTACTCCTCGCCCGTGTCGACCACGATCGCCACCCGCGGATCCCGCCGCAGATCCGCCCAGCGTCTGCTGCGCACCACGGAGTACAGCCACAGCGAGGTGCCGTCCCAGGCGAACCAGAGCGTGCTGACGTGCGGTGCGCCGTCGGCGGACACCGTGGCGACCCGGCAGGTGCGCTGGACGGTGAGGAAATCGTCCAGCTCACCGGGCGTCATCATGATCTTCTGGCCCCGGCGCTGCGTGGCGGTCATACGGCCCCTTCGTCTCTCATGTCGTGCCCGGTGCCGGCGGCTCAGGCGAGGGTGATCGAGTCCCCGCTCACCGTGATCTCCACGGCGGGCAGCGGCTTGGTCGCCGGGCCGCTCTTCACACTGCCGTCGCTGATGGAGAAGTTGCTGTTGTGGCAGGGGCAGTTGATGACCCCGTCGGCGATGCTCTTCACCGCGCACCCCTGATGGGTGCAGGTCGCGGAGAAGGCCTTGAACTCGCCCGCCGTCGGCTGGGTGACGACCACCTTACGGTCGGCGAAGACCTTTCCGCCGCCCTCGGGGATGTCGGCGGTCGAGGCGAGCGGGTCGGCACCGGCGTTCTCGCCGCCGCCCGAACCCCCGCTGTCCGTGCCGCCGTCGTCCGACGGGCCGCCGGCGGAGCCGGGGTCCACGGAGGAACTCGACGTGTCGTCGTCGGAGCCTCCGCACGCGGTCAGCGCGACGGCGAGGCCCGCCGCTCCGGCCGCCGCCACGACGGTTCGACGGGCGGGTCCTGATGCGGGCTTGAGCGATGCGCTGGTCATGCCGGTGTGTCCCTTCCGGGGGTCGCGTGATCTGGGGAGAGGTACGGTCAGCGGGCCCGCGCTGTTCATGCGATGCCGAGAGCCTGGCCTGTCCGCGGTCGGACGGGCGTAAATCACGGCTGTCGTTTCGCTGTCGACCCCGGGCCGTTTCGACCGGGCCGCCTCCGACGTGCGACGACGCGCCAGTAGCCTGGTGCGATGCTGAAGGAAGTCACCGCGACCCGTTTCATCGCGCCGCTGCGCGAGGGCGGCTCGCTGCCGGGCCTGATCGAGGCCGACGACCTCGGGACCTACGTGCTGAAGTTCACCGGCGCCGGACAGGGCCGCAAGACGCTGGTCGCCGAGGTCGTCTGCGGGGAGCTCGCCCGCCGGCTGGGGCTGAGGGTGCCCCGCCTGGTCACCGTCGAGCTCGACCCCGTGCTGGGGCTCGGTGAACCCGAGCAGGAGGTGCAACGGCTGCTGAAGTCCAGCGGCGGCACCAACCTCGGCATGGACTTCCTCTCCGGTGCCCTCGGATTCGACCCGCTCGCCTTCGAGGTGAGCCCCGAGGAGGCCGGACGGATCGTCTGGTTCGACGCGCTGGTGAACAACGTCGACCGCTCCTGGCGCAACCCCAACATGCTCCGCCGGCGCGGTGAACTCTGGCTCATCGACCACGGCGCGACGATGATCTGGCATCACCACTGGCCCGGCGCGGCGGCCTCGGCCGCCCGTCCCTACGACGCCTCCGACCACGCGCTGAAGTCCTGCGCGCCGGACATCGCGTCCGCCGCGGCCCGGCTCGCGCCGCGGGTCACCGAGGAGCTGCTCGCCGAGGTCACCGCGGAGATCCCCGACCTCTGGCTGACCGGGGAACCCGGCTTCGACACCCCGGACGAACTCCGGTCGGCCTACGCGCGGCCGCTGATCGCCCGCGCGGCCACCGTCCACCAGCACATCCACGGCCTCGAGGGGGACCAGTGAGCGACCGGCACGTCTTCGAGTACGCGCTGCTGCGGGTCGTGCCGCGCGTCGAACGCGGTGAGTGCGTCAACGCCGGGGTGCTCGTGTACTGCCGCCCCCGGTCGTTCGTCGCGGCCCGCACCCATCTCGACGAGGCGCGGCTGCTGGCCCTCGACCCGAAGGCCGACCTGCCCGGCGTACGGGCCGCGCTGCGCGCCGTCGAGGGCGTCTGTGCGGGCGGGGACGCGGCCGGGCAGGCGGCGCTGGACGATGCCGGACGGCGCTTCCGCTGGCTGATCGCGCCCCGGTCCACCATCGTCCAGCCCGGCCCCGTGCACACCGGGCTCACCGCCGATCCGGCGGCGGAGGTGGAACGGCTGCTCGAGCTGCTCGTGCGCTGACCGGGGCCGTGGGCGGCTGCGGGTGGTTCGTGGTTGCCCGCGTCCCTTTCAGGCCGGTGCGGCGGACCCACCTCGAGGGGCGCGAGGCCGTGACACCGCGCGGCTCCGCCGCGTGGGCGCGACCGGCCACCCGCAGCCGGCCCACGGTCCGTCAGGTCCGGCGGCGTCTCACCAGGTGTCCGGTCGCGAGTACGGCGCCTGCCACGAACGTCGCGCCGATGCCCAGGTCCCAGCCGCTCGGTCCGGACTCCGACGAGCCGCCCAGCCCGCCCTGCACACCGCGCGTCGGCGCGGCGGAGGCGGGGGTCGAGGGCGCGGCGGGTGTCCTGGTGGGAGCCGCGGGCGCGGTGGTGGCGGGCGCGGGCCGTGTTGTCGGCGCGGTGGTGGGAGTCGCGGTCCGGGTGGGGGCGGCGGTCGTCGGTGACGCGGTCCGGGTGGGCGAAGCGGTCGTCGGCGACGGCGACCGGGTCGGTGCCGGGGTGGAGGGGGCCGGACGGAAGGTGGACGAGGTGAGACCGCGCCGGGGCAGCGCCTCGCAGGCCACTCCGTCGTCCGGACCCGGGTTCTCGTCGAGCCGGTGCGGATCACTCCGGTCCGTGTCGAAGAAGGCCTGCGCGTCCTCCTGGTAGGTGAAGTCGTTGCAGTCCAGGTCCTGGGCGTGGGCGGGGTCGGCCAACGGCACGATCGCGGCGAGCGCGATCAGTATGCCCATGGCACCGGTGCGACGGCGCATGGAACGCCTCCTTTCCGGCTGCGGGTGGCTCGCGTCTCGACGCTATGGGCCGCCGGGCGCGAGGGCGCGCAGCGCGGGGCCGATCGGGTGCTCCGCGCGGATGCCGTGCGCGTGACGACCGTGGCGGGCGGAAGAGGGGCGCCGCGCGGGGAATGGATCACACACGCGCGGTGTGCCGTTGACACCGGGTGCCAGGGCTTCTAGCGTCACGTCTGCTGAAGGTACTAAGCGGTCGCTCACCGATTCCGGTCCGACCGCAGGAGCCGCATCCCAAGCGCGAGGAGAAGCAGCAATGTCCACCACTGAGCAGCGGGTCGCGGTCGTCACCGGCGCCGCGCGCGGCATCGGCGCCGCCACCGCCGTACGACTGGCCGCCGAGGGCCGCGCGGTCGCCGTGATCGACCTCGACGAGGCCGCCTGCAAGGACACCGTCGAGAAGATCACCGCCGCCGGCGGCAAGGCGATCGCGGTCGGCTGCGACGTCTCCGACGAGGCGCAGGTCGAAGCGGCCGTCGCGCGGATCGCCGAGGAGCTCGGCGCGCCCACGATCCTCGTCAACAACGCGGGCGTGCTGCGCGACAACCTGCTGTTCAAGATGAGCGTCTCCGACTGGGACACGGTCATGAACGTGCATCTGCGCGGTGCCTTCCTGATGTCCAAGGCATGCCAGAAGCACATGGTGGACGCGGGCTTCGGCCGCATCGTCAACCTGTCCTCCTCCTCCGCGCTCGGCAACCGGGGCCAGGTCAATTATTCGGCGGCCAAGGCGGGTCTCCAGGGCTTCACCAAGACCCTCGCCAAGGAGCTCGGCAAGTTCGGCGTGACCGCCAACGCCGTCGCCCCCGGCTTCATCGCCACGGAGATGACCAAGGCCACCGCCGACCGCGTCGGCATGGGCTTCGAGGACTTCAAGGCCGCCGCCGCCACCCAGATCCCGGTCGCCCGCGTCGGCGAGCCCGAGGACATCGCCAACGCCATCGCCTTCTTCACCGGCGAGGCGGCCGGCTTCGTCTCCGGCCAGGTGCTGTACGTCGCCGGCGGACCGCTCGACTAGGAAGACCGGGAACATGACTGCTGTGGAACTCTCGGGCAAAGTCGCCCTGATCACCGGCGCCAGCCGCGGCATCGGCTACGGCGTCGCCGAGGCGCTCGTCGCGCGCGGCGACCGGGTCTGCATCACCGGCCGCACCGAGGACGCCCTCAAGGAGGCCGTCGAGAAGCTCGGCACCGACCGGGCCGTGTACGTCGCCGGCAAGGCGCACGACGAGGCCCACCAGGCCGTCGCCGTCGAGCGCGCGATGGAGGCCTTCGGCCGCGTCGACTACCTGGTCAACAACGCCGGCACCAACCCGGTGTTCGGGCCGATCGCCGACCTCGACCTGAACGTGGCGCGCAAGGTGTTCGAGACCAACGTGATCTCGGCGCTCGGCTTCGCGCAGAAGACCTGGCACGCCTGGCAGAAGGACAACGGCGGCGCGATCGTCAACATCGCCTCCGTCGCCGGCATCGCGCCCTCGCCGTTCATCGCCGCCTACGGCGTCAGCAAGGCCGCGCTGATCAACCTGACCCAGCAGCTGGCGCACGAGTTCGCGCCCAAGGTGCGGGTCAACGCCATCGCCCCGGCCGTGGTGAAGACCAAGTTCGCGCAGGCGCTGTACGAGGGCCGGGAGGCGGAGGCCGCCGCCGGCTACCCGCTGGGCCGACTCGGCGTGCCCTCCGACATCGGCGGTGCCGCCGCGTTCCTCACCTCCGGCCAGTCGGACTGGGTCACCGGCCAGACCCTGGTCGTCGACGGCGGTATCTTCCTCAACGCCGGCGTCGCCTGAACCGAACGCCCCGCGCGGTGCGACACGTGCGCCGCGCGGGACGGTTCCGCGCGCCGCGCGGGTGGCACAACCGCCCGCGCGGGGCCTCTGTTCCGGCGGTCCGACACGGGCGTCCGTCGACGAAAACGGCGTCCGTGTCGGCGTATCGGAGTCGCGACGGTGCGTGACAACGTAGTCATCGGGGAGTTGATCTCAAGGGCCGCACAGAGGGGGGTCAACGGGGCGAACACTGCGGTATGGTCTGCCGACTCTTGGGACGGCAGATCGAGGAGCGTGCGCGTGTTCAACCGGAACCGATGCCTGCGGCGGGTGGCGGCCATCGCGTCCATAGCGTCCTTGGTGACCGGATGCGGCGTCCTGTCGTCGGACACCTCGGACGACGAGGGACCCATCGTCGTGGGAACCACCAGCTCGCCCAGCACGCTGGATCCCGCCGCCTCCTGGGACAGCTCCTGGGAGCTGTTCCGCAACATCTACCAGACCCTGCTGAGCTACCCGGTCGGCGCGACCACCCCGCAGCCGGACGCCGCCAAGAGCTGCGAGTTCTCCGACAGCTCCAACCAGGTGTTCCGCTGCGAGCTGCGCGAGGGGCTGACGTTCTCCGACGGCAGCACCCTCGACGCCGAGGCCGTCAAGCACTCCATCGACCGGATCCGGCAGATCAACGTCAACGGCGGTCCGACCGGTCTGCTGGGCAGCCTCGAACGGGTGCAGGCACCCAGCGAGCGCGAGGTCGTCTTCCACCTCAACAAGCCGGACGCCACCTTCCCGTTCGTGCTCGCCACCCCGGCGATGTCCATCGTCGACCCCGACGCCTACCCGGCCGACGCCCTGCGAAAGGACGACGGCGTCGTCGGCTCGGGGCCCTACACCCTCCGGTCGTACGAGGAGGGCAAGGAGGCCGAACTCGCCCGCAACGACCGCTACAAGGGCTTCGCCGAACGCCGGAACAACGCGGTGACCATCCGCTACTTCCAGGACTCCGGCACCATGGTCAAGGCGTTGCGGGACGACCGGATCGACCTGACCTACCGCGGTCTGGCGGCGGGCGACATCATCGATCTCCAGGGCAAGACCTCCAAGGAGGAGGAGCTCCAGCTGATCGACGGCACCGGGATGGACATCAGCTACCTGGTGTTCAACCCGAAGGACCCGTGGGCCGGCAAGAAGGAGGTGCGCCGAGCCGTCGCCCAGGTCGTCGACCGCGCGGCGATCACGCACAAGGTCTACAAGGACACCGTCGACCCGCTGTACTCCATGGTCCCCAAGGGCCTGACCGGGCACACCACCGGCTTCTTCGACGACTACGGCGAGCCCAGCGCGTCCAAGGCCCGGCAGATCCTCACGAGGGCGGGAATCACCGAGCCGGTCCCGCTGACCCTCTGGTACACCACGGACCGCTACGGCTCCGGGACCGCGCTGGAGTTCAAGGAGCTCGAGCGCCAGCTGGAGGCGTCGAAGCTGTTCGACATCACGCTCAAGAGCCGCCCCTGGAAGACGTACGCCGAGGGCTACCGGAAGGGCGAGTACCCGGTGTTCGGGCGCGGCTGGTTCCCCGACTTCCCGGACGCGGACAACTTCATCGCCCCGTTCGTCGGCAAGCAGAACGCGCTCGGCACGCCCTACGAGGCGACCGAGATCACGACCGAGCTGCTGCCCAGCTCCCGCCGGGAGAGCGACCGCGGCAACGTGGTGAAGCAGTTCGAGGAGGCCCAGCGGATCCTCGTCGACGACGCGCGGCTGCTGCCGTTGTGGCAGGGCAGGCAGCACGTGGCGGCGAGCCGGGACATCTCGGGCGCGGAGCGGGCGCTGGACCCGTCGACGATCATGATGCTGTGGGAGCTCTCCCGGAAGACCAGCTGGTAGGGCCGGGTACGACTGTCCGCCGGGCCGGTTGAGCCACGAGAACAGGCCCCGGCGGCCGGACGGAACAACCGGAAGACGGTCCGGCAGGACGTCAGTCAGTGGTGGAGCCACGACCACCGGGACCTGCGTACCACGGTCGATGTCAGTGGTCGCCTGTAGGTTCTGTGGTCTGGAAGCGACCGCACACGTAAGGACATTGACGTGACCGACATCGCCATGCTGCCCGAGTCCTGGCGCGGGGTTCTGGGCGACGAGCTGCAGCAGCCCTACTTCAAGGAGCTGACCGAGTTCGTCGAGGAGGAGCGGGCGAACGGTCCGGTCTACCCGCCCCGCGAGGAGGTCTTCGCGGCGCTGGAGGCCACGCCGTACGACAAGGTGAAGGTCCTGGTCCTCGGCCAGGACCCCTACCACGGCGAGGGTCAGGGGCACGGCCTGTGCTTCTCCGTCCGTCCGGGCGTGAAGATCCCTCCGTCCCTGCGCAACATCTACAAGGAGATGCACGCCGAGCTGGGCACGCCCGTCCCGGACAACGGCTATCTGATGCCGTGGGCCGAGCAGGGCGTGCTACTGCTCAACGCGGTGCTCACGGTCCGCGCCGGTGAGGCCAACTCCCACAAGGGCCGCGGCTGGGAGCGGTTCACCGACGCGGTGATCCGCGCGGTGGCGGACCGCCCCGACCCGGCGGTCTTCGTGCTGTGGGGCAACTACGCGCAGAAGAAGCTGCCGCTGATCGACGAGAGCCGGCACGTGGTGGTCAAGGGAGCGCACCCCTCGCCGCTGTCCGCGAAGAAGTTCTTCGGGTCCCGGCCGTTCACGCAGATCAACGAGGCGGTGGCCGCGCAGGGCCACGAGCCGATCGACTGGACCGTCCCGAACCTGGACTGACGCCGCCCTGCCGGGTGCGGACCGCTCCGTCGGCCCCGCACCCGGCCCGCTCGAGGTACTACGGAGCGGCTTGTCCGGTATCGCCCCGGCCTGCGGTTAGCGTCGGGGGCGACAGACGGCGAGCGGTGCGGAGGACGTGGTGGCGGAGCGACAGGATCGGGCGGCGCCGGACGCCGTGCTCACGCGGATCGGTCAGGTCGTGATGCTGCACCACGCGGGGGACCGCGCGGAGGCCCGGCACCGGTTGCTCGGCCTGTGGGCGGAGATCGGCGAGCACGGGGACCCGCTGCACCGCTGCACCCTGGCCCACTACCTCGCCGACACGCAGGACGACCCCGAGGACGAACTGGCCTGGGACCTGCGGGCGCTGACGGCGGCCGAGGAGGTCGCGGGCGACCGCGTCGGCGCGCACGAGGGATCCCTGGCCGTGCGTGCGCTCTATCCGTCCCTGCAGCTGAACCTGGCCGCCGACTATGCCCGCCTCGGCCGCCCCGACGCCGCCCGTACCCATCTCCACCGGGCCCGGGGCGCGGCCCGCACCCTGGCCGACGACCGCTACGGCGAGGGCGTACGGGCCGCCATCCGGCGGCTGGAGATCCGGCTGGACGAGGACGGAACGCCCGAGGGCCGGTGGCCGCCGGGACGACGTTCCTAGGACCGGTGTCCGTACGCACGCCGGCCGGTTCGGCTCCCGTACGTCTTCTCGCAGATGGCCGCCTCCTGGCTGCCCGGGCGCCAGCCGCCGTACTGCCTGCCCAGCGCGCACACGTCCGGTCCGCCGGAGGCGTCACGGCGCATCGGCTCCGGCACGTCGGGGAGATCCCTCGCGGGAGGTCGCGGCCGGCCGTTCCCGCCGGTTTCGGGGCGAGTCGGCCGGTCCTGCCCGTTCCGGTCGTCGGGCGGTGTCCTCCGCTCCGGCGTGGCCCCGGGAGCGGCGCGGTGCGCCGGGGGCGCCGGCGTCTTCGAGGGCCGGGCCGGGCCGATCATCTCCAGGGCCTCGCGGGCCGGTGCCTGCACGATCTCCGTCTCGTTCCCCCCGACCGGACGTGGCTCCGACTCCCGGGAGGGTGCCGTTGCCGTCGCCGGTCCGGGTGCGAGGGGGCGGTGGACCGTCACACAGCCCGAGAGGGCCGAGACAGCCACGGTCACCAGAAGCGTTGCTGTGGTCGTCGTTCGATGCACCCGCGCCACTCTGCTGGCTCCGGCCGCCCGGGGGAGGCCGGACAGGCGCAGCATGCCCCGCACGGGTGATCTCCCGCCCCGTACGGGGGCCTTCGGAGGTGCCGGGGGTGACGTCAGTCGCCGGTGGCGCCGTCGACGCGCTCGCGGAGCAGATCGGCGTGGCCGTTGTGCCGCGCGTACTCCTCGATCATGTGGGTGTAGATCCAGCGCAGGCTGAACGGTTCGCCGGTGCGCCTGCTGCGGCCCCGGGACAGGTCGTCCAGGGCGAAGCCGGCCGCGTTGCGCCGGGCGGTGTCGATCTCGGCCTGCCAGGTTCCGTACGCCTCCTGCCAGGTGTCCGCGTCGGTGAGGTGGAACTCACCGTCGGGGTCGGCCTCGCTGAAGTAGAGGGGCCCGGCGTCCTCGTCCGCGAGGACCTGGCGGAACCAACCGCGCTCCACCTCCGCCATGTGCCGCACCAGCCCCATCAGGGACAGGTCCGAGGGCGGCACCGACGCCGTGCGCAGCTGGTCGTCGGTCAGCCCCTCGCACTTCCGGGCGAGGGTGCGGCGATGGTAGTCGAGCCACCCCTCCAGCATGGTGCGCTCGTCGGCGTCGTTGGCGGGTTCGGTGCGCTCGGTCGTCATGCCGCCATCCTGGCCCGGCGCTGATCCACTTCACCAGGGTTTTTCGGCCCCGAGCATTCCGGCCAGGAGTTCCTCCAGGTCCGAGCGCACCTCGGCGAGGCCCGGCACGCGCGCGCTGAACGAGCCGGCCACGCAGGAGAACATCAGGCCGTCCGCCCAGGCGATCAGCGACAGCGAGTGGCGCTCGGGATCCGTGGAACCGAGTCCGGTGACGAGGGCTGTCAGCTGATCGCGGAACCGGGCGCCGGCCGCGTCGAAGTACGCCCGCAGCTCGGGGCGGCGGGTGGCCTCCAGGGCCAGCTCGTAGCGGGCGAGGGTCAGCTCCCGGTTGCCGGTCAGCGCGCGGTGGGCGACCAGCGCGAGGGCGTCCACCAGGGAGCCGGCGCCGGCCCGGGGATCGGGCATCTCGTGCAGCGCGAGCACCCGTGCCTCCCGCTCGGCGAGCCGTCGTACCGCCAGTTCCAGCAGGGCCTGCCGGGTGCGCGCCAGGTTCGAGGTGGATCCCTGGGGGAGCCCGGCCGCCTCGTCGACCGCCCGGTGGGTGAGGCCGCGCATCCCGCGCTCGGCGAGCAGGTCGAGGGCGGCGTCGGCGACGAGATCGGCACGGGCGGCGCCCGGGGTGCGTACGGACATGGAAGTCAAACTACCCGTCGCACTACGGCTGTAGTACGTTGGATCCCGGAGTGCACTACAGGTGTAGTTTCAGCAGGAGGAGGAGCCATGGCACGTCTCGAGCGGGCGATCGTGATCGGCGGCGGGATCGGAGGCCTGACCGCGGCCGCCGCCCTGCACCGGCGCGGTGCGCGGGTGACGGTGCTGGAGCGGGCCGGGTCCCTGGAACCGGTCGGCGCCGCCATCTCCCTGTCGCCCAACGCGCTTCGCGCGCTGGACGTCATCGGGCTCGGTGACGACATCCGCGCCCTGTCGGCCTGGCAGGGCGACGGAGGGCTGCGCGCGCCCGGCGGCCGGTGGCTGTCCCGCACCGACGCCGCCGTGGCGGCCGAGCGCTTCGGCGGACCGCTCGTCCTGCTCCACCGCGCCACTCTCATCAGTCACCTGGCCGCGCGACTCCCGTCCGGAGCCGTCCGCACGGGCACCGCGGCCCGCCTCCTCGACCCGGGCGACCCGGGCCGTCCCGCCCGGGTCGGCACCCCCGCCGGCGAACTGGAAGCCGATCTGGTGGTGGCCGCCGACGGCATCCGCTCCGCCGTGCGCCGCGAGCTCTTCCCCGGCCACCCCGGGCCGGTGTACTCCGGCTTCACCACCTGGCGACTGGTGATCCCCCTGCCCGGCGCGGAGTTCGCCTCGCACGAGACCTGGGGTCGGGGCCGCATCTGGGGCACGCACCCGCTCAAGGACGGCCGCGTCTACGCGTACGCCGCCGCGCCGGCGCCTGCCGGCGAGCACGCCCCGGACGACGAGCGGGCCGAACTGCTGCGGCTGTACGGCGACTGGCACACCCCCGTCCCCGAAGTCCTCGGGGCCGCCCGCCCCGAGGACGTACTCCGCCACGACGTCCACCACATCGCCGAACCGCTGCCCGCGTTCCACCACGGCCGGGTGGCGCTGGTCGGCGACGCCGCGCACGCCATGCCGCCCACCCTCGGCCAGGGCGGCAACCAGGCCATCGAGGACGCGATCACCCTCGCCCACCACGCCGGCGACCTGCCCGCCTACACCGCGGCCCGGCTGCCCCGCACCGCCGCGATCGCCCGCCGGGCGGTGCGGGTGGCCCGCCTCAGCATGAGGACCGGACGCGTCGGCACCGTCGTGCGCGACAACGCGCTCGCCGCGCTGTCGAAGGCCGCTCCCGCGCTGTTCCTGCGCGGCTTCGAAGGGATCGCCGACTGGCGCCCGCCGCAGCAGCCGTATGCTTCCCGGACCACGGCAGACAGGTGAGGGGAGCACACACGGTGAAGGTCGGCTGCATCGGACTCGGCGACATCGCGCAGAAGGCCTATCTTCCGGTGCTCGCCCACCAGCCCGGAGTGGAGCTGCACCTGCAGACCCGCACCCCCGCGACCCTCGACCGGGTCGCCGACGGCCTCCACCTCCCGCCCGGCCGGCGCCACACGGACCTCGGTTCCCTGATCGCCCAGGACCTCGACGCGGCCTTCGTGCACGCGCCGACCGAGGTCCACCCGGAGATCGTCACCCGTCTCCTGGAGGCGGGCGTACCGACGTACGTCGACAAGCCGCTCGCCTACGAACTCGCCGGCTCCGAGCGGCTGGTGGAGCTCGCCGAGGAACGGGGCACGAGCCTCGCCGTCGGCTTCAACCGCCGCTTCGCCCCCGGCTACGTCCAGTGCGCCGACCATCCGCGCGAGCTGATCCTCATGCAGAAGAACCGCGTCGGGCTGCCCGAGGAGCCCCGCACGATGATCCTCGACGACTTCATCCACGTCGTCGACACCCTGCGCTTCCTGGTGCCCGGCGCGGTCGACGACGTGACCGTGCGCGCCCGCACCGAGAACGGCCTGCTGCACCACGTGGTGCTCCAGCTCTCCGGGGACGGCTTCACCGCGCTCGGCGTGATGAACCGGCTCAGCGGTTCGGCCGAGGAGATCCTCGAGGTCTCCGGACAGGACACAAAGCGTCAGGTGGTCAACCTCGCCGAAGTGATCGACCACAAGGGACAGCCCACCGTGCGACGGCGCGGCGACTGGGTGCCGGTGTCGCGGCAGCGCGGCATCGAGCAGGCGGTGCTCGCCTTCCTGGACGCGGTCCGCGCGGGCAAGGTGCTCAGCGCCCGGGACGCGCTGGCGACCCATGAGCTGTGCGAGCGGGTGGTGCGAGCGGTCCACGAGCGCCCCGCCTGAAGCGCACCGCCCCGGTGACGGCCCAGACCCCGAGGACCAGCAGCGCCGCGTGCGGCGGCCAGTCGCCGAAGCGGACGTAGGGCGTGGTGCCGTGCGCCAGTGGAACCTCGTACACCTGCGCGGCGGCGGTGTCCGTGCCGAGCCGCGGGCCGACGCGCTCCCCGCCCGGTCCGTACACGGCGGAGACGCCCGTCAGGGTCGCGTGCACCATCGGGCGGCCGGTCTCGGCGGCGCGCAGCGCGCCGAGCGAGGCGTGCTGCGCGGGGGCCCAGCTCCGCTGGAACGTCGATGTGGAGGACTGGGCGAGCAGCACATCGGCGCCGTCCCCGGCGAGGTGCCGGCTCATGTCGGGGAACGCGGACTCGAAGCACACCATCGGACCGATCCGCAGCCCGTTCCCCGCGTCCATCACCACCTGCTCGGAGCCCTGCCGGCGGTCCTCGCCGGCGGCCTCTCCGACGGAGGTCGCCCAGCCCAGCAGGGAGCGGGCCGGAATGTACTCGCCGAAGGGGACCAGCCGCATCTTGTCGTACCGGTCGCCGGTCGGACCGTCCGGGCCGATCAGTACCGAGCTCTTGTAGATGCCGGGCCTGTCCGACCGCCGGGCGTCCACGTTGACCAGGATCCCGGCGCCCGTGTCGCGGGACAGCGCGGCGAGCCGCCGCGCGAGGTCGGGCCGGTCCCCGAGGTCGAAGCCGACACTGCTCTCGCCCCAGACGATCAGGCCGACGTCCTGCCCGGCGAGCTCACGCGTGAGCTGTTCCTCACGGTCGAAACGCCGGTCCGCGCCGGCGGGCCCGGCGACGACACCCGGCTGCACGAGCGCGATCCTGACCCGGTCGTCGGTGCCGGGCCGGGGCGCGTACACCCAGGCGGCGGAGGCGACGGCGGCCGTGGCGACGAGTCCGGCCACGGCGGGCACGCGGGCCTGCCGGACCGCGAGCAGCACGGCCACTGCGACGTTCAGGACCACCACCAGGAAACTGAGCAGCCATATTCCCCCGACCGACGCCAGCCGCAGCGCGGCCCCCGCCTGCCACTGGCTCGCACCGAGCACGCCCCAGGGGCCCCCGAGCCCCTGCCAGGAGCGGACGAGTTCGATCGCCAGCCACCCCGACGGCACCACGACGAGCGCGGCGGCGACCCGCCCGCTCGACGGCACTCCGCCGAGCAGCCTTCGCACCAGCCACCCCCACGGCGCCCACAGCGCGCCCAGCAGGGCGGCGATGACGAACGTGAACACGTGCAGATTCGGCAGCAGCCAGTGGTGCATGGCCAGCATGAAGCCGAACCCGCCCCACCAGCCGTCGCAGGCCGCCCGCCTTCCGGTGGGGGCGGTACGGGCCAGCAGCACCCACGGGACCAGGGCGACGTAGGCGAACCACCACAGGGACGGGGCCGGAAAGGCCAGGACGGGCAGGGCGCCCACGACCGCGGCGACGGTCGAGCGCCGCCAGGGGGAGGCGAGCCAGTGGCCGAGCGTCTTCATAGGCGCCTCCCTACCCCGTGGTGCCTCCAGTGTGCGTCCCCTCGGTGATCCGGGACAGTGCACGCCGGGCTCAGCTGATCACAGGAGCCGTCCGCCGGTCGGACAGGCGGCGCCACTTCTCCCGTACGACCACCTCGCTCAGCCGCCAGCCGTCGTCCGTGCGCAGCATCGCGAAGGCGCACCGGCCGCCGCACACGAAGTCCGGAGCGATGGAGGTGCCGCCCTGTCCGGTACGGCCCATCGGATTGACGTAGTCGGCCTGTACCTGGGCCGTGTCGCCGGTGTCCTGCTCCCAGATCCCGAACCGCACCCGCCGGTTGACGATCAGATGCTGCCGCACGGGGAAGCCCCCGAGACGGTCCGCCAGCCATCCGGCCACCGCCCGGGCGCTGCCCTCGATGCCGCCGGCCGAGCGGTAGTCCGCCCGCCCGTCCGGCGTGAACAGTTCCCGGTACGCCTCCCAGTCACCGTCGTCCACGGCCACCGCGTACTCGGTGACGAGCCCGTCCACGGCCAGTCGGTCCCTCACGGTCGCGAGCTCCACACGCTGCGTCATCGGCTCAGTGTTGGCCATGGGGCGAGCGCGGCCAAGGGTCGTGCGCGGATATTCACTGGCCTTCGACGCACGCCGCGGCCGAGGCTGTACACCGTGAACGATCAGCCGGAACGGCACCCGAAGTTCGAGGTGCGCGCCCACCACACCGATTCCACCGTCACCGTCTACCAGGCATACCGCCCCAAGATCGGCCAGGCCGCGGTACGCCACGGCCGGTTCCCGTCGTCCTGGAACCGGGAGCGCATGACATGGATCTTCTCTGCACCAACGCGGGCTGGCTTTGCAGCACACCAGGATTCGAACACCGAGTGAGTCGCCTGCCGTAGTCCGAGGCGCAGCTAGCACTTGATCGCGCTGCGTCGATCCTCCACGACAGTGGCTGGTGCCGTTCCCGCAGCGGATGAGAAATCATGTTGGCCGGCTGCCGGTGAGCTGCGAAGATGCGTCCGTTTCCCATCCGGAGGAAATTTGTTCGTTTTCGTGTGTGCGGGATGCGGGGCCGAGTTGACCATCCCGCTGTCCCAGGTCGCACTGCCGGTCCACGCACGTCAGCAGTACGGGAACGGGGCCCAGCTTCCGGTACTCATGGAGTCAGGGACGTTTGCCGTGGACCCGGAACCCTGGGGAGGGCCGTGGCGGATGTGGAACGAGATTGATCCGGGCGAGGCTGAGGCACGCGGTATCTACGCTCCGGTCCACGCCCTGTCCGACGGCACGACCGGGGCGAATGTCATCGCGCCCGGTGATATCCGCGGAACCCGGCTGATTCCTGAGAAGCGTGGCGGTGCCTGCTGTGGCCTCGACGGGGCCGACGGGCCCAACATGGCCTGCGAGGCATGCGACCTCCCCGTGGCAACCAGGGTCGACGATTGCTCCCTCTGGCAGATGGTGCGACTCGGCTCAGACGTCGTGCACCGCGTCCCCGTCGACGGTATGCACGCCGCGCCGCTCTCCTGGGCGGAGTTGGCAGAGACGGGGGAGAAGACGCCCCCGTTCGAGCCGATCGCCACGTGGGGAGGACGGCTGGGGCCGAACCACTACTGGTCGTGGAGTCCGCAGTGGGAGGCGGCAGGCGGCCAGGCACTCGCCCACCTGCTCATCGCTTCCCAGGGGCAGCCGGTGGAGGTCCCGGGCGGCCTGACCGCGGACGTCTTCCAACGCGCGCTCGACGCCTTGCTGCCGGCAGGCACCCCGAAGCGGCGCGCCGTCCTGGCCGGACCGGGACAGCCCTCCCCGGACGTGGACGTCGACATCCTCCTCGTCCCCGTCCACCCCCAGACGGGCCGGACCTGGACCCCTGCCGACCCGACCGCACCGGCATACCTGGTGCCCCTGCCGCTGGGGGTGTGGCTGTGGCTGGCCTCTCCCGAACCGAACTTGCCGGTTCCCGCGTCGGGCCGCATAGCCCGAGATGTCCTCCGCGACTACCCGCCCCCGCTGCTCCCCAACCACCTGTTCCGTGCCGACCGGGGAACGTTCCAACACACCTTGGTCCGGCTACCAGCCGTACGCAGCCCATGGCTGCGCCCGATCCTTGAGACCCTCACACAGAACACCTCGGCTGGCCTCTTCTGACCGTCCGGCATCGAACAGCACCAGACTCTCGTGCCTCCCAAAGTGGTCGACATCTGCTTCCCATCTCGTGCACAAAGTCAGCGGGCGTGAGAAGTCCGAAGGAGCGTGACCGCGTCGGATCAGTGACGGAATCGGGCGACTTCTCCCTCGATCCGAATCAGGAACTCCGTGATCGGGGCTGCGCCGCTGTCTGGAACGAGGGCAAGGTCTTGGGCATAGATCGTCTCGTCTGCGGCCAAGGCCGCATCCTCGTCACCACGGCGCCAGGCATCACGGGAAGCGGCGAACAGGGGAGCAAGCCCTTCCCAGGCTGGGCCGGGTTCGAAACGACAGTCGGACCAGAACATGTCGCCGCTTTCGAGGGCCAAGGTTCCCACCAGCCGCTCACCCTGTCTGAGCTGCCAACTCCGCTGCGCCATGTTCCCCTCCCCCGGTCGTTACTGATCGTTCGACTCTATGCCGTGGGTGTGGCCGCAGGGTCGCTGAACCTCCAGGACGACTGCCGTCCCGGCCACGGATCGGTCCTCGTGCATGGTGATCACTTGGCCGGGCTCAAGGTGCTGCCACTGCTGAGGGTCAAGGGGCGCGAGTCGCACCGAGGCTCGCCCGCCAGGTTCGAGGAAGGGCGTGCGCTCAACCCAGAGCATGGCGATGTTGAGGGCCGGTTCGCCGGTCGGGGTTCGGTTTCCGATGTTCCACATCGGTCGCAGGACCCCGGCGCCGGAGATGGGCGTCTGTCGTCTGGCCTCCGCGGCCGGGCGGAGGGCGAGGTCGGCCCGGATGATGCCGTTGCGCGTCTCGTAGCAGCGCCAGTGGCACCAGGCCGCGCTCTTCTCCATCCGCATCTGCTCAGCTGCGGTGGCCAGAGCTTCCCAGAAGCTGAGTGGAAGCGGTTGGACGTCTCCGAGTTCCTCCAGCAGCCCGAGAGCCACCTCCCACTCGTCCTGGGTGAGGTACTCCCAGACGTCGGCCACCGTGATGTCGTTATCGGTGGCGACTTCCTCGGGGACGAGCAGGGAAGCAGCTTCCAGCAGCTTGGGAACATCCATGCCCCTGATTCTGGCCCAGGCCGCGTTTCTGGTGTTCGCAGAGCTGCTCACCTGTCTGTGGCCTGGGGTTTCTGATGGGAGATCGCAGGCATTCCGAGGGAGACAGGATCGCTGCGCTGGAAACGGCGGGCCTGCTCGCGCTTGCTCCGCAAGAAGGTGAGCGTCAGATCGAGACCCTCGATCTCACCTCGCCAGTCCTCTTCGACAGCTCGCTTAGAGGCTGTTGTCTTTCCGAGTCTGACGACTGCGTTTTCGCTGGTCAGGGATAGGTGCGGCGTCGGTGTGGGAGTGATGGACCATCGTTTCGTCGCTCCCGTGGAGGTTGCGGATGCCGTCGGTTGTCGGACTGCTGGAACAGCACGAGCTTGCCGCCCGTCGTCGTGTGGACGGGCTGCGCGAGGAGGCCGACCGCATCCAGGCCGAGCTTGCAGCGGCCGAGCAGGAATGGCTGGAGTGGACGATCGCCCGCGAGCGCGTTGGTGCGGTGCTGTCCGCGCCGGGCGGCGATTCAGCCGACGCGGTGGCCGCCGAGCAACCGGGCCGTGCCGGGCTGGAAGCAGGGGTGCAGGCGTCGACGCCCGTGGCGGCGAAGGCGAAGTCGCAGGTTCCGGTATGGCGCGAAGGGCTGGCCCGGACGGCACTGTCGGCGGACTACCAGCGCATCCTGGCCGCGCTCGCGGATCGGGTCCGTCTCGGCCAGGGCCCG
>NZ_JBHYVC010000093.1:0-19310 GCF_042749965.1 Streptomyces sp. NPDC059454
ACGCGCATGTACCGGACGGGGGACATCGCCCGGTGGAACCGGGAGGGTCAGCTGGAGTACGTCGGCCGGGCCGATGACCAGGTCAAGGTGCGCGGCTACCGCATCGAGCTGGGCGAGGTCCAGTCCGCGCTCGCGGCGCACCCGCACATCGCACAGGCCGCCGCCCTGGTGCGCGAGGGACGCCTGCTGGGTTACGTCGTCGCGCAGGACGACGTCCCCGCCGTGGACGTGCAGTCGGTGCGCAAGTCGCTGGCCGAGTCGTTGCCGGAGTACATGGTCCCGGCCGCCGTCGTGGTCCTGGACGCGCTGCCGCTGACCTCCCACGGCAAGCTCGACCGCCGCGCCCTCCCCGACCCCGAGTACACCGCGGAGACGTACGCCGACGCGGGCGCGAGCCTCGTCGTGCGGGCGCCACTGGATCCGCGGGTGGAGATCCTCTGTGGGCTGTACGCCGATGTCCTCGGCGTGCCCGAGGTCGGTGTCGACGACGACTTCTTCGAGCTCGGCGGGCACTCCCTGCTCGCGATCCGGCTGGTCAGCCGGGTGCGCAGTGCGCTCGGCTTCGAACTGACCATCCGTCAGTCCTTCGAGGCCCGTTCGGTGTCCAAGCTGCTGGAGTTGCTGGACGCGGCGGACGGGGCCCGACAGGGCGTGCGGGCGCTGCCAAGGCCGGACCGGGTGCCGGTCTCGTACGCGCAGCAGCGGCTGTGGTTCCTGCACCGGCTGGAGGGGCCGAGCCCGACGTACAACATGCCGGTCTCGCTGCGGCTGACTGGTGAGCTGGACCATGACGCCCTGCGCGCGGCGCTGGCCGACGTGGTGGTGCGGCACGAGTCGCTGCGCACGGTCTTCGGCGAGGACGCCGAGGGCCCGTACCAGCGGGTGCTGGCTGCCGGGGAGGCCGTACCCGTCCTGGAGGTCGTCCGCACGGACGAGGCCGGACTGCCCGCCGCGCTGGAGAAGGCCGCCCGGCACGGCTTCGACCTGTCGGCCGAGCCGCCGCTGCGGGCGACGCTGTTCCGGGCCGGCGAGCGGGAGCACGTGCTGCTCGTGCTGGTCCACCACATCGCGGGCGACGGCTGGTCCATGCCGCTGCTCGCACGTGATCTCACCACCGCGTACGCGTCGCGCCGCGCCGGTGCGGCGCCCGCCTGGCAGGCGTTGCCCGCGCAGTACGCGGACTACACGCTGTGGCAGCGCGAGGTGCTGGGCTCCGAGGACGACCCGGACAGCGCCATCGTTCGCCAGATCGACTACTGGCGCGGCCAACTGGCCGCGCTTCCCGAGGAGTTGGAGCTGCCCGCCGACCGGCCGCGGCCGGCTGTCTCCTCGCACGAGGGCGGGCGGGTGCCGTTCGAGATCCCGCAGGACGTGTACGCCAAGGTCGTGGCCGTGGCCCGGGCCCAGCAGGCGAGCCCGTTCATGGTGGTGCAGTCCGCGCTGGCCGCTCTGCTGACGCGGCTGGGCGCGGGCACCGACATCCCGCTGGGCACGCCCACCGCGGGCCGCACGGACGGCGCGCTGGAAGACCTCGTCGGCTTCTTCGTGAACACGCTGGTGCTGCGCACCGACACCTCGGGCGACCCCACGTTCGCGGAGCTCGTCGGCCGGGTGCGCAACACCGCGCTCGCCGCCTACGCGCACCAGGACGTGCCGTTCGAGCGGCTGGTGGAGGTCCTCAACCCCGAGCGGTCGATGGCCCGCCACCCGCTGATCCAGACCATGCTCACCTGGAACGCGGCGGACCAGCACCAGACCTTCGACGCGTCCGCGCACCTGGACGGGCTGACGGTCACGCCGCTGCCCGTGGGCACCGGCATCGCCAAGTTCGACCTGGCGTTCGCCTTCGTCGAGCGGCTCGCGCAGGACGGCGGCACGGGCGGCGGACTGACCGGTGTACTGGAGTACAGCGCCGACCTCTACGACCGCGACAGCGCCACGACGCTCACCGAGCGGTTCGTGCGCCTGCTGCGCGCCCTGGTCGACGCGCCCCAACTGCCGGTCGGACACGTCGAGGTACTCACCGCTGACGAGCGTTCGGTGTTGCTCGACGGGTTCAATGCCACCGAGCGCGCGGTGCCTGAGGGCACTCTGCCGGAGTTGTTCCAGGCGCAGGTGGCGCGGACGCCGGATGCGACGGCGGTAGTGTTCGAGGGCACGCGGCTCAGCTATGCGGAGTTGAATGCGCGGGCGAACCGGCTTGCGCGGTTGCTCGTGGAGTGGGGTGCGGGGCCGGAGCGGGCCGTCGCGGTGTCGCTGCCGCGCTCGGCCGACCTGGTGGTCACGCTGCTGGCGGTGATGAAGGCGGGGGCGGTCTACGTTCCGGTCGATCCGGAGTATCCGGCGGAGCGTATTGCGCACATCCTCGACGACGTCGCCCCGGTGCTCGTGGTTGACGAGGCGTGGTTTGCGGCGGCCGACACCTCGGACTACGCCGCCGCCGACCCCGCTCCCGTCGATGTCGCGTCGCTCGCCTACGTCATCCATACCTCGGGTTCGACGGGGCGTCCGAAGGGTGTTGCGGTCTCGCACCGTGGCATTGCGAGTCTGGCCACGGGGCAGATCGAGCGGTTCGCGGTGACTCCCGACAGCCGGGTGCTGCTGTTCGCCTCGCCGAGCTTCGACGCGGCCGTGTCCGAGGTGTGCATGGCGCTGCTGGCGGGAGCGGTGCTGGTGCTGGCGCCTGCGGAGCGGTTGTTGCCGGGTGCGGCGCTGACCGGGCTGGTGCGTGAGGAGGAGATCACGCACATCACGCTGCCCCCGTCGGCGCTGGCCGTTCTCCCTGACGATGCGCTGCCCACCGTGTCCACGCTGGTGGTGGCGGGTGAGGCGTGTCCGCCGGATCTGGTGGCGCGCTGGTCGCGGGGCCGGCGGATGATCAACGCGTACGGTCCGACGGAGTCGACGGTGTGCGCGAGCATGAGCATGCCGCTGTCGGGCGCGGTGGTCCCGTCGATCGGCGCCCCGCTGATCAACACCCGCCTGTACGTCCTGGATGCCGGTCTGCAGCCGGTCCCGGTGGGTGCCGCGGGTGAGCTGTACCTTGCGGGCGCCGGTCTGGCCCGGGGGTATCTGAACCGTGCGGAGCTGACCGCGGAACGCTTCGTTGCCTGCCCGTTCGGGGCGCCCGGCACTCGCATGTACCGCACGGGTGACCTGGCGCGGTGGACCGCGGGTGGTGAGCTGGAGTACCTGGGCCGCGCGGATGATCAGGTGAAGATCCGTGGTTTCAGGATCGAGCCGGACGAGGTGGCGGCGGTGGTCGCCGGGCACCCGGCTGTGGCCCGTGCCGTGGTCGTCGTGCGGGAGGACCAGCCGGGCGACAAGCGCCTGGTCGCCTACGTGGTGCCCGCGCCCGGCGCAGAGGCGGACCCGGCGGTGTTGCGCCGGCACGCCGCCGAGCAGCTGGCCGCGCACATGGTGCCCTCGGCGTTCCTCGCGCTGGAGTCGCTGCCGGTCACCCCGAACGGCAAGCTGGACCGCAGGGCGCTGCCCGTGCCCGCCTACGGCACGCTGTCCACGGCCGGTTACCGGGGTCCGCGTTCGCCGCGCGAGGAGATCCTGTGCGGTCTGTTCGCCGAGGTCCTCGGCGCGGAGCGGGTCGGTATCGACGACGGTTTCTTCGACCTGGGCGGCCACTCCCTGCTCGCCACCCGGCTGGCCAACCGGATCCGCGCCACCCTCGGCGTCGAGCTGCCGGTCCGCCGTCTCTTCGAGACACCCACCGTCGCCGGACTCGCCGCGGCGCTCGACGAGAACGAGAACGAGACCGGGCGCGGCGCACGTGCACGCATGACGCGGGCGGCGGTCCGTCCGGAGCGGGTGCCGCTGTCATTCGCCCAGCGCAGGCTGTGGTTCCTGGACCGCTTCGAGGGCCCCAGTGCCACCTACAACGTCCCCGCCGCGCTGCGACTGACCGGCGACCTGGACCGCACCGCGCTGGAAGCGGCGCTGGCCGACGTGGTGGCCCGGCACGAGCCGCTGCGCACCGTGTTCGGCGAGGACACCGACGGACCGTACCAGCGCATACTGCCCGTGGACCTGGGCCGGCCCGGGCTGGACGTGACACCTGTCGCTGACGCCTCCCGGCTGGACGCCGAGCTGTGTGCCGCGGCCCGGGACACCTTCGACCTGGAGCGGGAACTGCCCTTCCGCGCCCGGCTCTTCGAGCTCGCGGAGCAGGACCACGTACTGCTGCTGACGGTGCATCACATCGCGGGTGACGGCTGGTCGATGGGCCCGCTCTCCCGCGACCTGACCGCGGCGTACGCGGCTCGCTGCGCGGGCGTCGCCCCGGCGTGGACGGAACTGCCGGTGCAGTACGCGGACTTCACGCTGTGGCAGCGTGAGGTGCTGGGCTCCGAGGAGGACCCCGACAGTGCGCTGACCGGGCAGGTGGAGTTCTGGCGCGAGGCGCTCACCGGCCTGCCGGAGGAGCTGGACCTGCCCAGGGACCGCACTCGGCCCGCGACCCCCTCGTACCGCGGCGACTTCGTGGAGTTCGAGGTGCCCGCCCAGGTGCACGAGCGGCTGGTGTCGCTGGCACGGGAGAGCGGCGCGAGCGTGTTCATGGTGGTGCAGTCGGCGCTGGCGACGCTGCTGTCGCGGCTGGGCGCGGGCACGGACATCCCGATCGGCACGCCGATCGCGGGCCGCACCGACGGCGCGGTGGAGGACCTGGTCGGGTTCTTCGTGAACACGCTGGTGCTGCGCACCGATCTGTCCGGCAACCCGTCCTTCCGTGAACTGGTCGGCCGGGTGAAGGAGTTCGACCTGGCGGCCTACGCCCACCAGGACGTGCCCTTCGAACGGCTGGTGGAAGTCCTCAACCCTGAGCGGTCGATGGCCCGCCACCCCCTGTTCCAGACCATGCTCACCTGGAACGACGGCACCCTCCTGGGCGCCGACGCCACCGCCGGACAGTCGCTGCCCGGCCTCACCGTGACGGGACACTCCGTCGGCACCGGGAGCGCCAAGTTCGACCTCTCCTTCGCCCTTCAGGAGCGCACCGGCGACGGCGGCGGGCTGCACGGCGCGCTCGGGTTCAGCACCGACCTCCACGACCGCGACTCGGCCGCCCGGATCGCGCAGCGGTTCGTCCGCGTCCTGGCGGCCGTCGTGGCCGAACCGGACCTGCCCGTGAGCCGGGCCGACGTCATGACGGACGCCGAGCGCGGCACGGTGCTGGAACGGTGGAACGACACCGCACGCCTCGTGCCTGGCGTGGCCCTGCCGCAGCTGTTCGAGGCGCGCGCCGCCCTTGCCCCCGAGGCCACCGCCGTCGTCTGCGGCGACCGGGAGCTGTCGTACGCGGAACTCAACGCGCGGGCCAACCGGCTCGCACGGCTGCTCGTACGGCACGGCGCCGGCCCGGAGCAGCGGGTCGCCGTCAGGCTGCCGCGCTCGACCGACCTGGTGACCGTCCTGCTCGCCGTGCTGAAGTCCGGCGCCGCCTATGTGCCGCTCGACCCCGACTTCCCGGACGAGCGCATCGCGTACATGATCGACGACGCGCGTCCCGTGCTCGTGGTCGACGAGGAGTGGCTCGCCGCCGCGGACCTCACCGGCCTCGACACGGCCGACCTGCCGCCGGTCCCGGTCGCGTCCGCCGCCTACGTGATCTACACCTCGGGCTCCACGGGACGGCCCAAGGGCGTCGTCGTCGGACACGCGGCACTCGCCAACTTCCTCCAGGACCTGGGGGAACGGTGTGCCCTGACGCCGGACGAACGGCTGCTCGCCGTGACGACCGTCGGCTTCGACATCGCGGCGCTCGAACTGTACGTACCCCTGCTGGCCGGAGCCGCCGTGGTGCTCGCCGACCGGGACACGGTGCGCGATCCGCGGGCCTTGGCCGAACTGATCGACGGGGCCGGGATCTCGGTCGTGCAGGCGACACCCAGTCTGTGGCACGCGATCGTGGACGAGCACGCCACCGCGCTGTCGGGCGTCAGGGTGCTCGTCGGCGGCGAAGCACTGCCCGCCGACCTCGCCGCGTCCCTCGTCCGGCACGCGCACTCGGTGACCAACGTCTACGGTCCGACGGAGACCACGATCTGGTCCACCGCCGGAGCGGTCGACACGGACAGCGCGCGCCGGGGTTCGATCGGACGGCCGATCGCCAACACCCGGGTGTACGTGCTGGACGCGGCGCTGCGCCCGGTGCCCGCCGGAGTGGCCGGCGAGCTGTACATCACCGGCGCGGGCCTGGCCCGCGGTTACCTGGACCGCCCGGGTCTGACGGCGGAACGCTTCGTGGCCGACCCCTACGGCGCCCCGGGCACCCGTATGTACCGCACCGGCGACCTGGTGCGCTGGTCGGCCGACGGCGAGCTGGAGTATCTCGGCCGGGTCGACCACCAGGTCAAGGTGCGCGGCTACCGCATTGAGCCCGGCGAGATCGAGGCCGTCCTGCTCGCGCACGAGTCCGTGACGCGCGCCGCGGTTCTGGTCCGCGAGGACACACCGGGGGACCGCCGGCTGGTCGCCTACGTGACCGGCACCGCCGACCCGGCGGCACTGCGCGAGCACGCGACCCGCCAACTGCCGGAGTACATGGTGCCGTCGGCGTTCATGACGCTGGACGCGCTGCCGCTGACCCCGAACGGCAAGCTGGACCGCCGTGCCCTGCCCGTCCCCGACAGCGCGGCCCGGCCCACGGGCCGGGCGCCGCGTTCGCCGCGCGAGGAGATCCTGTGCGGTCTGTTCGCCGAGGTGCTCGGCGTGGAGCGGGTCGGCATCGACGACGGCTTCTTCGACCTGGGCGGCCACTCGCTGCTCGCCACCCGCCTGGTGAGCCGCATCCGCGCCACGCTCGACGTGGAACTGTCGGTACGGCAGCTCTTCGAACGCCCGACGGTGGCACGGCTCGGCGCTGTTCTGGACACCGCGTCCGGTCCCGCCCGCCTACCGCTGACCAGGGCGGAGCGGCCGGCTCGGATCCCGCTCTCCTACGCCCAGCAGCGGCTGTGGCTCCTGAACCGGCTGGAAGGCCCCAGCCCCACCTACAACATGCCGACGGCACTGCGCCTCGACGGCCCGCTCGACCGGGAGGCGCTGACCGCGGCGCTGCACGACCTCGTGGTCCGCCACGAGGCCCTGCGCACCCTCTTCGCAGAGGACGGCCAGGGCGCCCACCAGGTCGTCCTGCCGTCCGAGGCGGCCCACCCCGAACTGCACACCGTCCCCACGGACGAGGACGGCCTCACCGACGCGCTGACCTCGACGGCCCGCTACGCGTTCGACCTCGCCGCCGAACTCCCGCTGCGGACCTGGCTGTTCGAACTGGGCCCGGAGCAGCACGTACTGCTCGTGCTGGTGCACCACATCGCCGGTGACGGCTGGTCAGCGGGCCCGCTGGCGCGCGACCTGACCGGCGCGTACGCGGCCCGCAGCGCGGGCACCGCCCCCGCATGGTCCGAACTTCCGGTGCAGTACGCAGACTTCACGCTCTGGCAGCGCGAGGTGCTGGGCGCCGAGGACGACCCGGGCAGCGTCCTCGCCCGGCAGATCTCCTTCTGGCGCGAGGCCTTGGCCGAGCTCCCGGAGGAACTGGCCCTGCCCGCCGACCGCCCCCGCGCCGACATCGCCTCGCAGCGAGGCGGCCGGGTCGCCTTCGCCGTTCCCCAGGAAGTGCACGAGCGGCTGGTGTCGCTGGCACGGGAGAGCGGCGCGAGTGTGTTCATGGTGGTGCAGTCGGCGCTGGCGACGCTGCTGTCGCGGCTGGGCGCGGGCACGGACATCCCGATCGGCACGCCGATCGCGGGCCGCACCGACGGCGCGGTGGAGGACCTGGTCGGGTTCTTCGTGAACACGCTGGTGCTGCGCACCGATCTGTCCGGCAACCCGTCCTTCCGCGAACTGGTCGGCCGGGTGAAGGAGTTCGACCTGGCGGCCTACGCCCACCAGGACGTGCCCTTCGAACGGCTGGTGGAAGTCCTCAACCCCGAGCGGTCGATGGCCCGCCACCCCCTGTTCCAGACCATGCTCACCTGGAACAACCTCGACCAGCAGGCCGCGGCCGAAGCCGCCGGGAGCCTGTCCGGCCTCACCGTGCGACAGCAGCCGCTGCCGACCGGCGCGGCCAAGTTCGACCTTCTCTTCCGCATGGTCGAACAACACGCCCAGGACGCGCGTCCCGACGGCATCGCGGGTGTCCTCGAATTCAGCACGGATCTGTTCGACGCGGTGA
This sequence comes from Streptomyces sp. NPDC059454, assembly GCF_042749965.1. Lineage (NCBI taxonomy): Bacteria > Bacillati > Actinomycetota > Actinomycetes > Kitasatosporales > Streptomycetaceae > Streptomyces > Streptomyces sp. NPDC059454. The sequence goes on from NZ_JBHYVC010000093.1 coordinate 8,192, forward strand.
CCGCTGAGCGGTTGGCTGAGCGGTTGGTGCGGGTGTTGGAGGTGGTGGTTGCTGATCCGGGGGTGCGGGTCGGTGGTGTGGATGTGCTTTCGGATGCCGAGCGGGGTTTGGTGTTGGGGGAGTGGATCGATACGGCGGGGGAGGTGTCGGTTGCTGCTTTGCCGCAGTTGTTCGAGGCGCAGGTGGTGCGGTCGCCCGATGCGGTTGCGGTGGGGGAGCTGAGCTATGCGCAGGTGAATGCGCGGGCGAATCGGCTGGCGCGGTTGCTGGTGGAGCAGGGTGCGGGTCCGGAGCGGCGGGTGGCGGTGGTGTTGCCGCCGTCGGCGGAGTTGGTGGTGGTGCTGCTGGCGGTGGTGAAGGCGGGGGCGGCCTACGTCCCGGTGGATCCCGGGTATCCGCGGGAGCGCATCGACTACATCCTGGAGGATGCCGCGCCGGCGCTGGTGATCGACGAGGCCTGGCTCTCGTCGGCGGACTTCAACGGTCTGTCGGCGGAGAACCTGCCGGTGGTGGGGCTGTCGTGGCCGGCGTATGTGATTTATACGTCGGGTTCGACGGGTCGTCCGAAGGGTGTGGTGGTCGAGCATGCTTCGGTGGGTGCGTATCTGGTGCGGGCGCGGGAGGTGTATCCGCAGGCGGCTGGGGTGTCGCTGGTGCATTCCTCGTTCGCGTTCGACCTGACGGTGACCGCCCTGTGGTCGCCGCTGGTGTCCGGTGGCCGGATCGTGGTCGGCGAGTTGGACGAGTCGGTGTCGGGTGTGACGTTCATGAAGGTCACGCCGTCCCACCTGGGTCTGCTGGAGGCGCTGCCAGAGGCGGCGTCGCCGTCGGGGACGCTGGTCATCGGTGGTGAGGCCCTGCGTGGCGAGGCGCTGGCGGGCTGGCGGCGGGCGCATCCGCAGGTGCAGGTGATCAATGCGTATGGTCCTACGGAGGCGACGGTCAACTGTGCCGAGTTCCGTCTGGAGCCGGGTACGCCGACGCCGTCGGGTGCGGTGCCGATCGGTCGTCCGTTCGTCAACACCCGGACCTACGTCCTGGACGCGGGTCTGCGTCCGGTGCCGGTGGGGGCTCCGGGTGAGTTGTATGTGGCGGGTGTGGTGCTGGCCCGCGGTTATCTGGACCGTCCGGGGCTGACGGCGGAGCGGTTCGTCGCCGACCCCTACGGCCCGGCTGGCACGCGGATGTACCGGACGGGGGACATCGCCCGGTGGAACCGGGAGGGTCAGCTGGAGTACGTCGGCCGGGCCGATGACCAGGTCAAGGTACGCGGCTACCGCATCGAGCTGGGCGAGGTCCAGTCCGCGCTCGCGGCGCACCCGCACATCGCACAGGCCGCCGCCCTGGTGCGCGAGGGACGCCTGCTGGGTTACGTCGTCGCGCAGGACGACGTCCCCGCCGTGGACGCGCAGTCGGTGCGCAAGTCGCTGGCCGAGTCGTTGCCGGAGTACATGGTCCCGGCCGCCGTCGTGGTCCTGGACGCGCTGCCGCTGACCTCCCACGGCAAGCTCGACCGCCGCGCCCTCCCCGACCCCGAGTACACCGCCGGCGCCGGATCCCGTGAGCCGGTCTCGGCGAAGGAGCAGCTGCTGTGCGGCCTCTACGCGGAGGTGCTGCGCGTGCCCGAGGTCGGTGCCGACGACAGCTTCTTCGACCTGGGCGGCGACAGCATCATGTCGATCCAGTTGGTGAGCGCGGCGCGCCGGGCCGGACTGCGGTTCTCTCCCCGGGACGTCTTCGAGTGCAGGACGGTGGCCCGCCTCGCCGAGGTCGCCCAGGACGCCGACGGGGCCGCCCCGGCGGCACCGGACGACGGGGTGGGCGAGGTCCCGCTGACGCCGATCATGAAGGAACTGGCCTCGCGCGGCGGTCCGTTCACGGAGTTCAATCAGTCCACCGTCGTACAGGTCCCCGCCGCGCTGACCCACGAGAGCCTGACGAAGGCGCTCCAGGCGGTGCTCGACCACCACGATGCCCTGCGGACGCGGCTCACCGTGCCGGACGGGACCGACGAATGGTCGCTGGAGGTGACCGCGCCCGGTTCGGTGAGCGCCGACGACCGCGTCGAGCGGATCGACGCGTCGGGACTCGACGACGGGGAACTACGCGCCCTGATGGCCGAACACGGGCCACGGGCCCGCACCCGTCTGTCCCCACGGGACGGGATCATGGTGCAGGCGGTCTGGTTCGACCGCGGTCGCGAGCTGTCCGGTCAACTGCTGCTCGTACTGCACCACTTGGTGGTCGACGGAGTGTCCATACGGATCCTCGTCCCCGACCTGGCCCAGGCCTGGCGGGACGTGTCGGCCGGCCGGGAAGCGGTTCTCGAACCGGTCGGCACCTCGCTGCGCCGCTGGGCACGCCATCTGCACGAGCTGGCCCACGAGCCCGAGACCACGGCCGAGTTGAGCCACTGGACGCGGGTGCTCCAGCACGCGGACGCGCCGCTGGGCGGGCGGGCGCTGGACCCGGCGCGCGACACCTCCGGCACCACCGGTCATCTGACCCAGGAGCTGCCTTCCGAGGTGACCGAGCCCCTGCTCACGACGGTGCAGGCGGCGTTCCACGCCGAGATCAACGACGTGCTGCTCACCGCCTTCGCGCTGGCGGTCCGCGAGTGGCGGGCCACGGCGGCGGAACACGGTGTGCTGGTGGAGCTGGAGGCCCACGGCCGTGCGGAGGAGGCGATGCCGGGAGCCGATCTCACCCGTACCGTCGGCTGGTTCACCAGCACCTACCCCGTCCGGCTCGACACGGCCCGGGCTGCCGACGAGGGTGCGGCGCTGAAGCAGGTGAAGGAGCAGCTGCGGGCGGTGCCGGGCAAGGGGCTCGGCCACGGGCTGCTGCGCCGGCTCAACCCCAGGACGGCGGAGATCCTCGCCCCGCTGGCCCGACCCCAGATCAAGTTCAACTACCTGGGCCGGTTCGCCTCCAGGGATCAGGAGGCGGCCGACTGGGCGACGGCGCCCGGCACCGCCGGCATCGGCGGCGGCCGGGACGCCGGGATGCCGTTGACCCACGTCGTCGAGCTGAACGCCATCACCCGCGACGGCGAGGACGGTCCCGAGCTCCTCGCTTCCTGGACCTGGGCCCGGGAGCTGCTCACCGAGCAAGAGGTGCGGGAGCTGGCCCAGGCGTGGTTCCGGGCGTTGCGCGCGCTCGTCGACCACGCCGCCGAGGACACGGCGGGCGGGTTCACTCCGTCCGACGTAGCGCTGGCCATGTTGAACCAGAGCGACATCGATCGGCTCGAAGCCGAGTGGAGGACGTCGGAATGAAGCGGTCCGCGTTGGAGGACATACTGCCGCTGTCTCCGTTGCAGGAGGGGCTGCTGTTTCACAACGTCTTCGACGAGAAGGCGCTGGACATCTACACGGTCCAGATGGTCCTGGACCTCGAAGGGGCACTGGACGCCAAGGCGTTGCGGACCGCGGCCGGGGCGTTGCTGACCCGGCACGCCAACCTGCGCACGGCGCTGCGGCACGAGGGGCTCAGCCGGCCCGTCCAGATCGTGCTGAGGGACGTGCCCCTGGCGTGGCACGAGGTGGATCTGAGCGCACTTGCGCAGGACGAGCGGGAACGTGAGGCGCGCCGGGTGCTCGACGAGGACCGCGCCCGCCGCTTCGACCTGGCCGAGCCCCCGCTCGTACGGTTCACACTGCTGCGGTACGGGCCGGACCGGCACCGCTTCGTGCTGACCAACCACCATGTGCTGTGGGACGGCTGGTCGCGTCCGGTGCTGCTGCGCGAACTGCTCGCGCTCTACCTGAACGGCGGCGACACCTCACAACTGCCGCGCGTCCGCCCGTTCCGCGACTACCTGGGCTGGCTCGCCGGCCGGGACCGCGAGGCGGGCGAGCGAGCCTGGCAGGAGGCGCTCGCCGGACTGGAGGAGCCGTTCCGGGTGGCGCCCACCGCGTCCGGACGGGTGCCCGTGATCCCCGGCCAGGTGGAGCTGGCGCTCACCGAACAGGAGACGGCGGGACTGGGCGAGCGCGCCCGCGAACTCGGTGTGACGCTCAACACCGTGGCGCAGGCGGCCTGGGCGGTCGTGCTGTCCAAACTGGTGGGCCGCGCCGACGTGGTGTTCGGGGTGACGGTCTCCGGCCGGCCGCCGGAGCTGGAAGGCGTCGAGAACATGGTCGGCCTCTTCATCAACACCCTGCCGCTGCGCCTCCGGCTGGACGCGGCGGAGCCGCTCGCCGAACTGCTGGGCCGGCTCCAGGCGGAGCAGGCCCGGCTCCTCGACCACCAGTACCTGGGCCTGACCCGGATCCAGGAACTGACCGGTGTGGGTGAGCTGTTCGACTCGGCGCTGGTCTTCGAGAACTATCCGCTCGACCCGGCGAGCGCCCCGGAACCGGGCCCGGCGGCGCCGCGGCACGGAGTGCGGGTGACGGGAGTGGAGACCCAGGACGGCATGCACTATCCGCTCGGCCTGATCGTCAAGCCGGGCCGCCGGCTCCGGTTCCGCGTCGACTTCCGTCCCGACGTGTTCACGGAGGAGGCGGCCACGGCCGTCAGCGAGCGGCTGCGCCGGGTCCTGACCGCGGTCCTGGACGAGCCGCGGCGCCCCGTCGGCACGCTCGACGTGCTCTCGGCCGCCGAGCGGCACCATGTCCTGGAGGAGTGGAACGACACCGCCCGCGAGGTCCGCGAGACCGATGCCGCCACCCTCTTCCAGGAGCAGGTGGCCCGCACCCCCGGCGCCGAGGCGGTGGTGAGCGGTGCGGAGCACCTGACCTACGCCGAACTGAACGCGCGCGCGAACCGGCTGGCGAGGCTCCTGGTGGCGCGGGGTGCGGCGCCCGAGCGGTTCGTGGCCCTGGCGCTGCCGCGCAGCGTACAGGCCGCGGTCGGCCTGCTGGCGGTGCTCAAGACGGGCGCGGCGTACCTGCCGCTGGATCCCGACTACCCGGCGGACCGCATCGCCTATATGCTGGACAGCGCCGACCCGGCGCTGCTGGTCACCACGCGGGACCTCGCACCGGCGCTGCCGGAGCACCCCGCCCCCCGGATCGTCCTGGACGACGTCGATCTCACTCCGTACTCCGACACCGACCTCGAGGACGCCGACCGCGCACTGCCGTCGGCCCTCACCCACCCCGCGTACGTCGTGTTCACCTCGGGGTCGACGGGCCGTCCCAAGGGCGTCGTCATCGAGCACCGCTCGCTGGGCGCCTATCTGGTGCGGGCCAGGGAGGCCTACCCGACCGCGGCCGGCACCACCCTGCTGCACTCGCCGATCTCCTTCGACCTGACAGTGACCGGGCTGTACACCCCGCTGGTCAGCGGCGGCCGTGTGCACATCGCGGAGCTCGCCGAGGCCGCCGCCGCCGGCCCGCGGGCCACGTTCCTCAAGGGCACCCCCAGCGTCCTCGCGCTCCTTGACGAACTGCCGGACGGGGTGTCGCCCACCCGGACGCTGATGCTCGGCGGTGAACTGCTGGTGGGCGAGGTGCTGGACCGCTGGCGGGCACGGCACCCGGACGCGACCGTGTTCAACGTCTACGGCGCCACGGAAGCCACCGTGAACAGCGTGGAGAACCCCATCGCGCCCGGTACGAAGGTGCCCGCCGGCGCCGTCCCGGTGGGCCGCCCCTTCTGGAACACCCGGATTTACGTCCTCGACGCCGGACTCCAGCCGGTCCCGCCCGGCACGGCGGGCGAGGTGTACATCGCCGGCACCGGGCTCGCCCGTGGCTACCTCGGGCGGCAGGACCTGACCGCGGAGCGCTTCGTGGCCTGCCCCTACGGAGGGCCCGGTGAGCGCATGTACCGCACCGGCGACCTGGCCCGCTGGAACGAGGCCGGCGAGCTGGAGTTCGTGGGCCGGGTCGACGGACAGGTCAAGATCCGCGGATACCGGATCGAGCTCGGGGAGATCGAGTCCGTGGTCTCCGGACACCCGGAGGTGGCGCGCACGGCGGTCGTGGTGCGCGAGGACGTGCCGGGCGACCGCCGGCTCGTCGCCTACGTCGTTCCCGAGCACGGTGGCGCGCCCGCGCCGTCCGCCGTCCGCGAGCACGCCGCGGCCGCGCTGCCGGAGTACATGGTGCCGGACGCGGTGATCGTCCTCGATGCCCTGCCCCTGACCCCGAACGGCAAGCTGGACCGCCGGGCCCTGCCCGCGCCCGAGTACGAGGCGGGCCCCGGGGGGCGCGCTCCGCGCTCACCGCGCGAGGAGATCCTCTGCTCCCTCTTCGCCGAGGTGCTGCGCCGGCCGGTCGTCGGCATCGACGACGACTTCTTCGACCTCGGCGGCCACTCGTTGCTCGCCACCCGCCTCGTCAGCCGCATCCGCTCCACGCTCGACGTCGAACTGTCGGTGCGGCAACTGTTCGACACGCCGACCGTCGCGGGTGTCTCGGAAGCCCTGGACACCGGCAGCGGTGGCCGTCGCGCGGTCACCCGGCCGGCCCGGCGGCCGGCCCGGCTGCCGCTGTCGTACGCGCAGACACGGCTGTGGTTCCTGCACCGCATGGAAGGACCGAGTCCCACCTACAACATCCCCGTCTCGCGCCGCTTCCACGGGCCCCTGGACCGTCTCGCGCTGCGGCAGGCACTCGGTGACGTCGTGGCCCGCCACGAGTCGCTGCGGACCGTGTTCGCGGAGGACGCGGAGGGCGCCCACCAGGTGGTGCGCGGGTCGGCCGACGCACCGGTGCCGTTCGCCACTGTCACCACCGACGAGGACCGGCTGCCGGACGAACTGCGGGCCGCGGCCCGCCACGGCTTCGACCTGACACGCGAACTGCCTCTGCGCGCCACCTTGTTCGAACTCGGTCCCGAGGACCACGTGCTGCTTCTGCTGGTGCACCACATCGCCAGTGACGCCTGGTCCAGGCGGCCGCTCGGCCGGGACCTCGCCCTCGCCTACGCCGCCCGCTGCGCGGGTGGCGCCCCGCAGTGGCACGAACCGACCGTGCAGTACGCCGACTACACGCTGTGGCAGCGCGAGACGCTCGGCTCCGAGGACGACCCCGACAGTCTCATCTCCCGCCAGCTCGCCCACTGGAAGGAGGCGCTCGCGGGTCTGCCCGAGGAACTCGACCTGCCCGTCGACCGGCCCAGGCCCGCGGTGTCCAGCCAGACCGGTGCCCGCATCCCCGTCCAGGTGCCGGCCGACCTCCACGCCGCCGTGGTCGAACTGGCCCGGCGGAACAGGGCGACCGTCTTCATGGTCGTGCAGGCCGCGCTGGCCGTGACCCTGTCCCGGGTGGGCGCGGGCGACGACATCCCGATCGGCACCCCGATCGCCGGACGCACCGATGACGCCCTCGAGGACCTCGTCGGCTTCTTCGTCAACACCCTCGTCCTGCGCACCGACACCTCCGGCGACCCGACCTTCGAGGAACTGGTGCGCCGGGTCCGCGAGAACTCCCTGGCCGCCTACGCCCACCAGGACGTACCGTTCGAGCGCCTCGTGGAACTGCTCAACCCCGTCAGGTCCATGGCCCGGCACCCCTTGTTCCAGGTGATGCTGGCGTTCAACAACACCGATCAGCAGGCCGCCCACGAGGCCATCGAGCAGCTGCCCGGGCTGAAGGTGACCGGCCAGCCCGTCGGCTCCGGGGTCTCCCGCTTCGACCTGCTCTTCGCGTTCGGTGACGTGCACGACGGCAAGGGCACACCCGGCGGCCTCAACGGCATCATCGAGTACAGCGCCGACCTGTTCGACGCCGCCACGGCCGAGGCGCTCGCCGAACGCTTCGTACGGGTGCTGCGTGCCCTGGTCGAGGCGCCCGGGCAGCCGATCGGCCGGGCCGAGATCCTGGCTCCCGGGGAACGCGCGCGGCTGCTCGCCCGTCCCGCCGTGCGGCGACAGAACGACGCGTCCCTCATGGAGCGGTTCGAGGAGCAGGTGTGCCGCACCCCGCGGGCCGTGGCCGTGCAGGACGGGCAGACGGCCCTGACGTACGAGCAGCTCGACGGTGCCGCCAACCGGCTCGCCGCGCTGCTGGCGGGTGAAGGCGCGGGCCCCGAGCGTCTGGTGGGCCTGGCCCTGCGCCGCTCGGCGGACCTCGTCGTCGCCCTGCTCGCCGTGCTCAAGACCGGAGCCGGATACCTGCCGCTCGACCCCGAGTACCCGGCGGAGCGCCTCGCGCACATGACCGAGGACGCGGGGCCGGTCGTCGTGGTGACGACGGCCGGGGTCGCCGGGCGGCTGCCCGCGCGGACGGGCCGCCTGCTGGTGCTCGACGCGCCCGGGACGGTCCGGGCGCGGGCCGCCGCGCCGGCGACGGCGCCGCGCACCGGACCCCTGTCACCGGACCGTCCCGTGTACGCGATCTACACCTCGGGTTCGACGGGCCGCCCCAAGGGCGTCCTGATGCCGGCCCGGGCCATGGAGAACCTGGTCTCCTGGCACCAGGACGCCATGCCCCCGCGCCGGCCCGGCGCGGTCGTCGCCCAGTTCGCGGCGATCAGCTTCGACGTGTCGGTGCACGAGATCCTCTCCGCGCTCCTCGGCGGGAAGCGCCTCGTGCCCTGCCCGGAGGACGTCCGGCGCGATCCGCGGCTGCTGGTGCGCTGGCTGGAGGAGCACGAGGTCGAGCAGCTGCACGCGCCCAACCTGGTCGTCGAGGCGCTCGCCGAGGCCGCCGCGGAGCTCGGCGCGGACCTGCCCCGCCTGACCGACGTCGCTCAGGCCGGCGAGGCGCTCAACCTCGCCCCGGCCGTGCGGGAGTTCTTCGGCCGGCGACCGGGACTGCTGCTGCACAACCACTACGGCCCCAGCGAGACGCACGCGGCGACCGGCGCCACCCTGCCCGCCGACCCGGCGGACTGGCCCGCCACCGCCCCGATCGGCACGGCGATCGACAACACCGGTCTGTACGTTCTCGACGACCGCCTGCGCCCGGTGCCGCCGGGCGTGGCCGGCGAGCTCTACGTGTCCGGGGACGGTCTGGCCCGCGGTTATCTCGGCCGCCCGGCGCTGACCGCGGAGCGCTTCGTCGCCTGCCCCTTCGAGCCGGGCGAGCGCATGTACCGCACCGGTGACCGGGTGCGGACGCGCGCCGACGGGCAGTTGGAGTTCCTGGGCCGCGCCGACCAGCAGATCAAGCTGCGCGGCTTCCGCATCGAACCCGGCGAGGTGGAGGCGGCGCTCACCGCCCACCCGGCGATCGCCCAGGCCGCGGTGGTGCTGCGCGAGGACCGGCCGGGCGACCGGCGCCTGGTGGCGTACGCGGTGGCGACCGGGGAACTGCCCGACACCGCCGCACTGCGCGCCCACCTCGGCGAGCGGCTGCCGGACTACATGATCCCGGCCGTCTTCATGGGCGTGGACGTGCTGCCGCTCACCCCGAACGGCAAACTCGACCGGCGCGCCCTGCCCGCCCCCGACTACGCGGCACAGGCCAGTCGCGGACCGAACGGGCCCCGCGAAGAGGTGCTGTGCGCCCTGTTCGCCGAGGTCCTCAAGGCGCCCCGGGTGGGTGTCGACGACGACTTCTTCTCCCTCGGCGGGCACTCCCTGCTGGTCGCCCGGCTGCTCGGCCGGATCCGGGCAGTCCTCGGCGTCGAGCTGTCCATTCGGAGCCTGTTCGAGGCCCCGACCGTCGCGCGCCTCGCCGAGGAGCTCGACCGGGGCACCCGTCACGACCCGTTCGCCGAACTGCTCCCGCTGCGCGGGAGCGGCACCGGCACCCCGCTGTTCTGCGTGCACCCGGCGGCCGGCCTCGGCTGGTGCTACGCCGGACTGCTCGCCCACCTCGACGCGGACACTCCGGTGTACGCGTTGCAGGCGCGGGGGATCAGGGACCGGGACGCGGTGCTGCCCGCCGGGGTGACCGAGATGGCGGCCCAGTACGTCGAACTGATCCGCTCCGTGCGGCCCGAGGGGCCGTACCGCATCATGGGCTGGTCGTTCGGAGGGCCGGTCGCGCAGGCCGTCGCCACCCGGCTCCAGGCACTGGGCGCCGAGGTGGAACTGCTGTGCCTGGTGGACGCCTACCCGTCGAGCACGCGCGGCCAGGACGCTCCCGACCGCTCCGAGGCGGAGATCGTCGCGAACAGCCTGCGGGCCGTCGGATTCGACTTCGAGCCGAGTGAGCTGAGCGACGACCACTTCCCCCTGGACCGTTACCGGGAATTCCTCCGGCACGAGAACAGGGCGCTCGCCGAGTTGAGCGCGGACGAAGTCGTCGCGGTCAAGAACGTGTACGTGAACAACGTGCGGATGATGTCCCGTCACGAACCGGAGGTCTTCCGCGGCGATGTGCTCTTCTTCACAGCGACCCGGGTTTCCGAGGAAAGGAGGAATCGCCGTGACGTCACTGCCTGGAATCCCTATACGGAAGGGCGGTTGGAAAACTACGATGTGGATGCCGAGCATGAGGAAATGCTGACCGATCCGGCACCCACCGCCCGAATAGGGCGGATTGTTGCCGACAAGCTGAACGAGCTGCGGGCGGACACCGCACCGACACAGGGGGTATGAAACGATGAGCAACCCGTTCGAGGACGCGGACGGCAAGTACCTGGTCCTGGTGAACGACGAGGGCCAGCACTCGCTGTGGCCGTCCTTCGCCGAGGTGCCGGCCGGGTGGAACGTCGTCGTGCAGGAGACCGGCCGACAAGCCTGCCTGGACTACATCAACGAGAACTGGACCGACATGCGGCCGGCCAGCCTGATCGCGGCGATGGACGCCGCGGACGCCACGAACTGAGGGGCGGGCACACAGTGTTCCGGACGATGCTGAAGTCGAAGATCCACCGGGCCACGGTCACCCAGGCCGACCTGAACTACGTGGGCTCGCTCACCCTGGACCCGGACCTGATGGAGGCCGCGGACCTGCTGCCGGGCGAGCTGGTCCACATCGTCGACATCAACAACGGCTCGCGCCTGGAGACCTACGTCATCGAGGGCGAACGGGGCTCGGGGACGGTGAAGATCAACGGCGCGGCGGCGCGACTCGTCCATACGGGCGACCTCGTCATCATCATCGGGTACGGCGTCGTGGCCGACGCGCAGGCCCGTGAGCTGAAGCCGAGCGTGGTCTTCGTGGACGAGCACAACCGCATTCTCGAGGAGAGCGACGACCCCGCGCTGGCCGGCGGGGCCGGTGTCCTGGAGCCGGCGGTGCGCTGAGCCGCCGGCACACGACCGCCGGGG
>NZ_JBHYVC010000094.1:0-19003 GCF_042749965.1 Streptomyces sp. NPDC059454
CGGTTCATGAGCCGGGCCAGGCACGTGGGCAAGATCGTGCTGACGATGCCGCCGCGCTGGAACCCCGACGGCACCGTCCTCATCACCGGCGGCACCGGCGCGCTCGGCGGGCACCTCGCCCGGCACCTCGCGGCCTCCGGGATGCGGCACCTGCTGCTGGCCGGCCGGCGCGGCCCGGACGCACCCGGCGCCGCCGAACTCGCGGCCGAACTGCGGGAGCTGGGCGCCGAGGTGACCGTCGTGGCCTGCGACACCGCCGACCGCGACGCCACCGCCGCGCTCCTCGCCGCGGTCCCGGACGCGCACCCGCTGACCGCGGTCGTGCACACGGCGGGCGTCCTCGACGACGGTGTGGTGACGTCGCTGTCGGCGGAGCGGGTCTCGGAGGTGCTGCGGCCGAAGGTCGACGCCGCCTGGCACCTCCATGAGCTGACCCGGGACCTGGACCTGGCCGCCTTCGTCATGTTCTCCTCGGTGTCCGGTGTGATGGGCAGCGCCGGCCAGGGCAACTACGCGGCGGCCAACGTCTTCCTGGACGCCCTCGCCCAGCAGCGGACCGCCGCCGGCCTGCCCGCCCTCTCCCTGGCCTGGGGCGCCTGGGTCCAGGACGGCGGAATGACCGGCACCCTCTCCGACGCCGACGCCCGGAGGATGGCCGCCTCGGCCGCGCCGCCCCTCACCGTCGAACAGGGCCTCGCGCTCTGGGACGCCGCCACGGTCTCCGACGAGCCGTACCTCGTGCCCATCGGAGCCTCCGGCAGCACCCGGATGCCCGGTGAGGTGCCGCCGCTGCTGCGCAACCTGGTGCGCGGCACCCGGCGCGCTGCCGCCACCGCCGTCGGCGGTGCCCGGGTCGCCGCCGACCTCACCCGCCGGCTCCTGGAGACGCGGGAGGAGGAGCGCGTCCGCGTCCTGCTCGACCTGGTCCGCGGCGAGGCCGCCTCCGTGCTCGGCCACTCCTCGCCCAAGGCCGTCGAGGCCGACCGCGACTTCCACGACCTCGGCTTCGACTCGCTCACCGCCGTCGAACTGCGCAACCGCCTCACCACCGCCACCGGCCTGCGGCTCCCGGCCACCCTTGTCTTCGACTACCCGACGCCCACCGTGCTCGCCGAGCACCTGGTGGCCGCGCTGCTCGAGGAGGAGCGGGCCGCCGGCACGCCCGCGGCCACCGGCACCGTCCTGCCCGCGACGGCCGACGACCCGGTGGTCATCGTCGGCATGGCCTGCCGAATGCCCGGCGGCGTCAGCTCGCCCGAGGAACTGTGGCGGCTCGTCGTCGAGGGCCGCGAGGGCATCTCCGCCTTCCCGACCGACCGCGGCTGGGACCTGGACACCCTCATGCGCGGCGGACACGGCGGCCACGGCCGCAGCGCCACCTCCGAGGGCGGATTCCTCTACGACGTCGCCGACTTCGACGCCGGCTTCTTCGGGATCTCCCCGCGCGAGGCCCTCGCCATGGACCCGCAGCAGCGCTTGCTCCTCGAGACCTCCTGGGAGGCGTTCGAGCGCGCCGGCATCGACCCGGCGACCGTGCGCGGCAGCCGGACCGGTGTCTTCGTCGGCACCAGCGGCCAGGACTACACCACCCTCGTCATGAACTCCAGCGAGGACGCCGAGGGCCACGCCCCGACCGGCCTCGCCACCAGCGTCATCTCCGGCCGCCTCTCCTACACCTTCGGCCTGGAGGGCCCGGCGGTCACCATCGACACCGCCTGCTCCTCCTCCCTGGTGGCCCTGCACTGGGCGGCCCACGCCCTGCGCTCCGGCGAGTGCAGCCTCGCCCTCGCGGGCGGCGTCACCGTGATGTCGACCGCCATGGGCTACGCCGGGTTCACCCGGCAGGGCGGTCTCGCCCCCGACGGCCGTTGCAAGGCCTTCGCCGACGCCGCCAACGGCACCGGCTGGTCCGAGGGCGTCGGCATGCTCGTCGTCGAACGCCTCTCCGACGCCCGCCGCAACGGCCACCCGGTACTCGCCGTGCTGCGCGGCTCCGCCGTCAACCAGGACGGCGCCTCCAACGGCCTCACCGCGCCCAACGGCCCGTCCCAGCAGCGTGTGATCCGCCAGGCCCTGGCGAGCGCCGGGCTCTCGCCCGCCGACGTGGACGCCGTCGAGGCGCACGGCACGGGTACGACCCTCGGCGACCCCATTGAGGCGCAGGCCCTGCTCGCCACGTACGGCCAGGACCGGCCCGCCGACCGGCCGCTGCTGCTCGGCTCCATCAAGTCGAACATCGGTCACGCCCAGGCCGCCGCCGGTGTCGCCGGCGTCATCAAGACCGTCATGGCGCTCCGCCACGGCGTCCTGCCCAAGTCCCTGCACATCGACGCGCCGTCGACCCACGTGGACTGGACCGAGGGCGAGGTGCGGCTGCTCACCGAGACCGTCGACTGGCCGGAGACGGGGCGTCCGCGCCGTGCCGGTGTGTCGTCGTTCGGCATCAGCGGCACCAACGCGCACACCATCATCGAGCAGGCCCCGGAGACCGAGCCGTCCGCGCCGGCCGTGGAGCCCGGGCGCGTGCCCGAGGTCGTGCCGTGGCCGGTGTCGGCCAAGTCCGAGGAGGCCCTGGAAGGCCAACTGGAGCGGATCACCTCCCTCGACACCGCGTCCGCGCACGATGTCGGCTTCTCGCTGGCGTCGGGGCGGTCGGTGTTTGAGCACCGGGCGGTCCTCCTCACCGCGGCGGAGGGCGATCAGCCGGTGGAGGTGGCGCGCGGTCGTGCGGTGGAGCGGTCGCTCGCGGTGCTGTTCTCGGGCCAGGGTTCGCAGCGGGCCGGGATGGGGCGTGAACTGTACGCCCGGTTCCCGGTGTTCGCGCAGGCGCTGGACGCCGTACTGGACCGGCTCGATGCCGGGCTGGATCGTCCGCTGCGTGAGGTGCTGTTCGCGGAGGAGGGCACGCGGGAGGCGGACCTCCTCGACACGACCGGGTTCACGCAGCCCGCGTTGTTCGCGGTCGAGGTGGCGCTGTTCCGGCTGGTCGAAAGCTGGGGTGTGCGGCCGGAGTTCGTGGCCGGTCACTCCGTGGGCGAGATCGCGGCCGCGCACGTCGCCGGGGTCCTGTCCCTGGAGGACGCCTGCACGCTGGTCGCGGCCCGCGCCCGGCTGATGCGGGAACTCCCGGCAGGCGGCGCCATGATGGCGATCGAGGCCACCGAGGCGGAGATCACCCCGCGCCTCACGGACGGGACCGCCCTGGCCGCGGTCAACGGCCCCGAGTCCGTCGTCGTGTCCGGCGCCGAGGCCGAAGTCGCCGCACTGAGCGAGGAGTTCGCCGCGCAGGGCCGCAGGACGCAGCGTCTGTCGGTCAGTCACGCCTTCCACTCGCCGCTGATGGAGCCGATGCTCGACGCGTTCCGCGCGGTCGCGGAGGGGCTGACGTACGCCGCACCGCGCATCCCCGTCGTCTCCAACGTGACCGGCGGGATCGCCGACGCCGCCCTGCTGTGTTCGGCGGAGTACTGGGTGCGCCACGTCCGTGGCACGGTGCGTTTCGCCGACGGTGTGCGCGCGCTGGCCGGTGCTGGAGCGAACGCGTTCCTGGAGCTGGGCCCCGACGGCGTCCTGACCGGGATGGCCGCGCGGGTGCTGGACGGCGGCGGGGACGTCGTGGCGGTGCCGGTGCTGCGGGGGGACCGGTCCGAGGAGACGGCGCTGCTCACCGCGCTGGCCCGGCTCCACGTGTCCGGCGTACGCGTCGACTGGCGGCCGTGCTTCGACGGCACCGGTGCCCGCCGCACCGAGCTGCCGACCTACGCCTTCCAGCGGTCCCGCTACTGGCCCGACGCCCAGCGCTCCACGGCGGGCGCAACCGGGGCGGACCCCCTGGACAGGGCGTTCTGGACGGCCGTGGAGGGCGAGGACCTGACCACGCTCGCCGCCGATCTCGCGGTCGACACCGACGCGCTGGGCGCGGTCCTGCCCGCCCTGTCCACCTGGCGGCGCAGGCGGCGCGACCAGGCGATGGTCGACGGCATCAGGCACCACGAGGTGTGGAAGCCGCTGTCGCTGCCGTCCACCGCGCCCACCGCCACCGGCACCTGGCTGGCCGTCGTCCCCGAGGCACTCGCCGACGACGCGTGGGTGGCCGCCGTCCTGGCGGCCGTGGGCACCGGCGTCGTGCCGCTCACCGTCACCACCGACGACCACGACGACCGCGACGCGCTCGCCGGGCGGCTGCGCGGCCTGCTGTCCGAAGGCACCGCGCTCACCGGAGTGCTGTCCCTGCTCGCCCTCACGGACACCGCACAGACCCCCGCCGTCCCGACGGCGGTGCTGCTCCAGGCCCTGCTGGACGCCGAGATCACCGCGCCCCTGTGGTGCGTGACGCGCGGCGCCGTCGCCGTCGCCGGCACGGAGCGGCTCACCGCTCCCGGCCAGGCGGCGGTGTGGGGCCTCGGCCGGGTCGCGGCACTGGAACTCCCCGCGCGGTGGGGCGGGCTGATCGACCTGCCCACCGCCCTGGACGGCCGTACCGCGCGGCGGTTCGCCGCCGTTCTCGCCGGACACGACGGCGAGGACCAGGTGGCCGTGCGCGACTCGGCCGTCTTCGGCCGCCGGCTCGTGCCCGCCCCGGAGGCCGCACCCGACGCCGGCTGGGAGCCCAGCGGCACCGTCCTGGTCACCGGAGGCACCGGAGGCCGCGGCGCCCATGTGGCGCGTTGGCTCGCCGCCGCCGGAACCGCCCGCCTGGTGCTGGTCAGCCGGCGCGGCCCGGACGCGCCCGGCGCCGCCGAACTCGCCGCCGAACTGCGGGAGCTGGGCGCGGAGGTGACCGTCGCGGCCTGCGACGCCGCCGACCGCGACGCCCTCGCCGCCGTCCTCGCCGACATCCCCGAGGACACCCCGCTGACCGGTGTGGTGCACGCCGCCGGCATCGTCGACGACGGAGTGCTCGACGACCTCACGCCGGAGCGGTTCGCCGCGCTGCACCGTGCCCGCACCGCCCCCGCCGTCCACCTGGACGAACTGACCCGGGACCGGGACCTGACGGCGTTCGTGCTCTGCTCCTCGGTGGCCGGCACGGTCGGCACCGCGGGGCGCGCGGGCCTTGCCGCCGCCACCGCCGTCCTGGACGCGCTCGCCCGTCGCCGCCGGGGCGAGGGCCTGCCCGCGACCTCCATCGCCTGGGGCGCCTGGACCGACGCGGAACCGGGCGCGGACACCACGGTCACCGACGCGACGGGCGCCGCCACCACCGGCACCGGTGCCGCCGCCGCGCGTCCGGCCCGCACCGCCGGTCACCCGGCCGTGCACCCGGACCTCGCGCTCGCCGCCCTGCGGCAGGCCGTGACCCGGCCGGAGCCGACGCCCGTGGTCTTCGACCCGCGTCAGCCGCAGGTCCTCGACACCCTCATCGGCATCCGCGGCAACGCCCTGCTGCGCGATCTGCCGGACGCCCGGCAGGCACTGGCCGACGCGGCCGCCGCGCGGCAGCAGACCGAGACGGCCGCCTCCGGACTCGCCGCGCGGCTGCGACAACTGCCCGCCGCCGACCGCACCGCGGTCCTCGGCGACCTGGTCCGCACCCACGCCGCCGCCGTCCTCGGCCACCCGGGCCCGGAGGCCGTCGCCCCCGACCGCAACTTCCGCGACCTGGGCTTCGACTCGCTGACCGCGATCGAGCTGCCCAACCGGCTCGGCCTCGCCACCGGTCTGCGCCTGCCCGCCACCACGGTCTACGACTTCCCGACCGCGCAGGCCCTGGCCGAGCACCTGGTCGCCGAGCTCCTCGGCGAGCAGGACACCGACTCCGGTCCCGACCGGGTGAACGCCGCCGGACTGTCCGACGACCCGATCGTCATCGTCGGCATGGCCTGCCGCCTCCCCGGCGGCGTGCGCTCCCCCGAGGACCTGTGGCAGATGCTCAGCGAGGGCCGCGACGGCATCGAGGCCTTCCCCGAGGACCGGGGGTGGGACCTCGCCACCCTGGCGACCGGTGGCGCGGACGGCCGCGGCCGCAGTGCCACCCTCAGGGGCGGATTCGTCGAAGGCGCCGCCGAGTTCGACGCCGGCTTCTTCGGGATCTCCCCCCGCGAGGCCATCGCCATGGACCCGCAGCAGCGCCTGCTCCTCGAAACCACCTGGGAGGCGTTCGAGCGGGCCGGAATCGACGCCGACGGGCTGCGCGGCAGCCGCACCGGCGTGTTCGTCGGCACCAACGGCCAGGACTACTCCACCCTCGTCATGAACTCCCGCGAGGACCTGGAGGGCCACGCGGGCACCGGCCTGGCCGCCAGCGTCGTCTCCGGTCGGCTCGCCTACACCTTCGGCCTGGAGGGCCCGGCGGTCACGGTCGACACCGCCTGCTCCTCCTCCCTGGTCGCCCTGCACTGGGCGCTCCAGGCGCTGCGGGCCGGCGAGTGCGACCTCGCCGTCGCGGGCGGCGTCACCCTCATGAGCACCCCGTCCGGCTTCTCCGGCTTCACCCTGCAGAACGGCCTCGCCACCGACGGACACTGCAAGGCGTACGCGGACGCCGCCGACGGCACCGGCTGGTCCGAGGGCGTCGGCCTGATCGTCGTGGAGCGGCTCTCCGACGCCCGCCGCAACGGGCACGAGGTGCTCGCGGTGGTCCGCGGTTCGGCCATCAACCAGGACGGCGCCTCCAACGGTCTGACCGCCCCCAACGGGCCCTCGCAGCAGCGCGTCATCCGCCAGGCCCTGGCGAGCGCCGGGCTCACCCCCGCCGACATCGACGCCGTCGAGGGCCACGGCACCGGCACCCCGCTGGGCGACCCCATCGAGGCGCAGGCCCTGCTGGCCACCTACGGCCAGGGCCGCGCCCCGGAGCGCCCGCTGCTGCTCGGCTCCATCAAGTCGAACATCGGCCACACCCAGGCCGCCGCCGGCGTCGCCGGCATCATCAAGACCGTCATGGCGATGCGGCACGCCGTCCTGCCGAAGACCCTCCACGTCGACAAGCCCTCCACGCACGTCGACTGGGAGGCGGGCGCGGTGCGCCTGCTCACCGAGCCGTCCCCTTGGCCGGAGACCGGCAGGCCGTGGCGCGCGGGCATCTCGTCGTTCGGCATCAGCGGCACCAACGCCCACACCATCATCGAGCAGGCACCCGCGGCCGAGGCGGCGCTCGAGCCGGCCGGATCCGCGCCGACCCCCTCGGTCGTCCCGTGGCCCGTCTCCGCGAAGTCCGAGGAGGCCCTGGACGCCCAGGTGGCCCGCATCGCCGCCCTGACCGGCGCGTCCCCGCTGGACGTGGGCCACTCCCTGGCCACCGGCCGCGCACTGCTCGACCACCGTGCGGTCCTCCTCGCCGGCCCCGGCGGGGAACCCCTAGAGGTGGCGCGGGGCCGCGCCGCGTACCGCAGCACCGCCGTCCTGTTCTCCGGCCAGGGCTCCCAGCGGCCCGGCATGGGCCGCGAACTGTACGCCGCCTTCCCGGTGTTCGCCGAGGCCCTGGACGCCGTACTGGCCCGCCTGGACACCGGCGGCGAAGTCCCCCTGCGCACCGCCCTGTTCGCCGAGGAGGGCACGCCTGAAGCGGAACTCCTCGACACCACCGGCTACACCCAGCCCGCGCTGTTCGCCGTCGAGGTCGCCCTGTACCGGCTCGTCGAGTCCTGGGGTGTGCGGCCCGACTACGTGGCCGGCCACTCCGTCGGCGAGATCACGGCCGCGCACGTGGCCGGGGTGCTGTCCCTGGAGGACGCCTGCGCGCTGGTCGCGGCGCGCGCCCGGCTGATGCAGGAACTCCCGGCGGGCGGCGCCATGATCGCCGTACAGGCCACCGAGGAGGAGATCACCCCCAGGCTGACCGACGGCGTGGCGCTCGCCGCCGTCAACGGACCCGACTCCGTCGTCGTCGCCGGCACCGAGGAGGACGTCTTCACCCTCGCCGCCCTGTTCACGGCGGACGGCCGCAGGACGCAGCGGCTCTCCGTCAGCCACGCCTTCCACTCGCCGCTGATGGACCCGATGCTCGACGCCTTCCGCGAGGTCGCGGAAGGGCTGACGTACGCCGAACCGCGCATCCCCGTCGTGTCCAACATGACCGGTGAGATCGCCGGCCCCGACCTGCTGCGCTCGGCCGACTACTGGGTGCGCCACGTCCGCAGCACCGTCCGCTACGCCGACGGCGTGCGCGCCCTGGCCGACGCCGGAGTGACCGCGTTCCTCGAGGCCGGACCCGGCGGTGTCCTCACCGCGCTGACCCAGCGCTGCCTGGACACCGACCTCGACGCCGTGACCGTGCCCGCGCTGCGCGCGGACCGTGACGAGGAGACCGCGCTGCTCACCGGGCTCGCCAGGCTCCACACGGCCGGTGTCCGCGTCGACTGGGCGGCCTGGTTCCGGGACACCGGGGCACGCCGCACCGAACTGCCGACCTACCCCTTCCAGCGGGAGCGGTTCTGGCCCCGCCCGGCCGCCCTGACCGGCGACGTCAGCTCCGCCGGCCTGGTCTCCGCCGACCACCCGCTGCTCGGCGCCGCCGTACCGCTGGCCGACTCCGAGGGCGCGCTGTTCACCAGCCAGATCTCGATGCAGGTCCACCCCTGGCTGCTCGACCACAAGGTCGGCGGCACGGTCATCCTGCCCGGCACCGGCTACCTGGAGATGGCCGTCCGCGCCGCCGACCAGGTCGGCTGCGGCCGGGTCCAGGAACTCGTCCTGTCCACCCCGATGGTGCTGAACGACAAGGTGCCCACCGCCCTGCAAGTGGTCCTCGGCGCCCCGGACGAGGAGGGGACCCGCACCATCGCGTTCTATTCCCGCCCGTCCGACGTCACCGACGGCCCCTGGACCCGGCACGCCACCGGCTCCCTCGCCGCCGCGGAGCACACCGCCCCGTTCGACGTCCCCGTCTGGCCGCCGGCGGACGCCCGGCCGATGCCGGTCGACGGCACCTACGAGCGCACCGAGTACGGCCCCTGCTTCCAGGGGATGCGCAAGGTGTGGATCCGCGGACAGGAGGCCTTCGTCGAGGTCGCCCTGCCCGAGGAGATCGCCGGGGACGCCCAGTACTTCGGCATCCACCCGGCCCTGCTCGACGCGGTCCAGCACGCCAACGGCTACCTCGGCGTCGGCAGCGAGGACAACCCGCTGCTGCCGTACATCTGGAACGGCGTCTCGCTGCACGCGGGCGGCGCCACCACCCTGCGGGTCCGCATCACCAGGCTCGGCGACGAGTCGGTCACGCTCACGGCGGTCGACGCCGAGGGCGCGCCCGTGCTGTCCGCCGAGGCGCTGGTGCTGCGCGCCCCGAGCGTGCCGCGCGCCCCGGTGGCCACCGGCGGCCAGGAACCGGTGTTCCGCCTCGACTGGGTCACCGCCCCCGAGGTCAAGCCCACCGAGGGGCTGCGGGCCGTCACCCTGGGCGCCGACGTCTTCGGCACCGGCACCGCACTGCCGTCCCTCGGAGACCTCACCGACCCGGCCGACGCCCCCGACTACGTGCTCGTCCCGCTCCAGGGGGAGTACACCGCCCCGGACGGGACGGACGCGGGCGGCGACCCGGTCGCCCCCGGCACGGACGTGCCCGGCGCCGTCCACGCGCTGACGACGCGCACCCTGGAACTCGTCCGCCAGTGGCTGGACCACGACCGGTTCGACCGCACCCGACTGGTCTTCGTCACCCGTGACGCGGTGGCCGCCGCCGACGGCGAGACCGTACGGGACCTCGCCGCGGGTGCCGCCTGGGGTCTGGTGCGCTCGGCCCAGTCCGAGAACCCCGACCGGTTCGTCCTCATCGACCTCGACGGACAGGACGACGTCCAGGCCCTGCTGCCGGACCTGCCTGCACTGCTCGCCACCGGCGACGCCCAGTTCGCCGTGCGCGAGGGCACCGTCCGCGTCGGCCGGCTCGACCGCCTCGCCACCGGCGCCGGACTGCTCCCGCCCGTCGACGTGCCGTGGCGGCTCGACACCACCGGCAAGGGCACCCTGGACAACCTCGTCCTCGCCCCGTGCCCGGAGGTGCTGCGGCCGCTCGACGACCACGAGGTCAGGCTCGACGTCGAGGCGACCGGTCTGAACTTCCGCGACGTGCTCAACGCGCTCGGCATGTACCCCGGCGAGTCCGGCCCGATGGGCACCGAGGCCGCCGGTGTGGTCACGGCCGTCGGCGCCGCGGTCACCGGACTGCGGCCCGGCGACCGGGTGTTCGGCACCGTACCCGGCGGGTTCGGACCGGTCGTCGTCGCCGACGAGCACTACCTGGCCCACGTCCCCGACGCCTGGACCCAGCAGGAGGCGGCCTCCGTGCCGCTGGTGTTCCTCACCGCCCTGTACGCCTTCCGTGACCTGGCGGGTCTGCGGGCGGGGGAGTCGGTCCTGGTGCACGCCGGTGCGGGCGGTGTGGGCATGGCGGCGGTGCAGCTGGCCCGGCACCTCGGTGCCGAGGTGTTCGCGACCGCGAGTGAGGGCAAGTGGGACACGCTGCGGGGTCTGGGGCTGGACGACGATCACATCGCGTCGTCGCGTGATCTGGGCTTCGAGGAGAAGTTCCGGGCGGTGTCCGGTGGCCGGGGCGTGGACGTCGTACTGAACGCGCTCGCGGGCGAGTTCGTGGACGCCTCGCTGCGGCTGACCGCCGACGGCGGCCGGTTCCTGGAGATGGGCAAGACCGACATCCGCGACCCGCGGGCGATCGACCGCGTGACCTACCGGGCCTTCGACCTCGGCGAAGCCGGACCCGCCCGCAACCGCGAACTCCTCGACGAACTCCTCGACCTGTTCGCCGAGGGCGCCCTGCGGCCCCTGCCGCTCAAGGTGTGGGACGTGCGGCGGGCACGCGAGGCGTTCCGGTTCATGAGCCAGGCCAGGCACGTCGGCAAGATCGTGCTGACGATGCCGCCGCGCTGGAACCCCGACGGCACCGTCCTCATCACCGGCGGCACCGGCGCGCTCGGCGGGCACCTCGCCCGCCGCCTCGCGGCCTCCGGGATGCGGCACCTGCTGCTGGCCGGCCGGCGCGGCCCGGACGCACCCGGCGCCGCCGAACTCGCCGCCGAACTGCGGGAGCTGGGCGCCGAGGTGACCGTCGCGGCCTGCGACACCGCCGACCGCGACGCCACCGCCGCGCTCCTCGCTGCGGTCCCGGACGCGCACCCGCTGACCGCGGTCGTGCACACGGCGGGCGTCCTCGACGACGGCGTCGTCGCCTCGCTCACCCCGGAACGGCTCGCCGCCGTCCTGCGGCCCAAGGTCGACGCCGCCTGGCACCTGCACGAACTCACCCGCGACCTGGACCTGGCGGCGTTCCTGCCGTTCTCGTCCATCGCCGGTGTCATGGGCAGCCCCGGCCAGGGCAACTACGCCGCGGCCAACTCCTTCCTCGACGCCCTGACCGCGCACCGCCGCTCCCTGGGCCTGGCCGGCACCTCACTCGCCTGGGGCCCCTGGTCCCACGACGGCGGTATGACCAGCACCCTGTCCGACACCGACATGCGCCGCATGCAGTCCGGCGGCCTGCCGCCGCTCTCCGTCGACCAGGGCTTCGGCCTCTTCGACATCGCACGCGGCTCCGACGAGTCGTTCCTGGTCCTGGTCGGCCTCGCTCCCGGCGCCATGCGCGGTGCCGCCCCCGAGGACCTGCCGCCGCTCTTCCGCGGCATGGTCAGGAGCAGCCGCCGCACCGCCGCCGCCACCGACGCGGCCGGAGCGGCCGCCGCCCTCGGCGCCAAGCTCGGCGAACTCCGCGCCGACGAACGCGTCCGGTACGTCACCGAGCTGGTCCGTGAGCAGGCCGCCCGCACCCTCGGTCACGCGACACCGAAGGCCGTCGACGTCACCCAGGAGTTCCGGGAGCTCGGCTTCGACTCGCTGACCGCCCTGGAACTGCGCAACCACCTCTCCACGGCGACCGGGCTGCGCCTCCCGGCCACCCTGGTCTTCGACTACCCGACCCCCACGGCACTCGCCGAACACTTCGTCTCCGAACTGGCCCCCGGCGACGAGAGCCCCCAGGGCCCCTCGCTGCTCGCCGAACTCGACCGCCTGGAAACGCTCCTCGCGGCCGGCGAGCACGACGAGATCACCCGCGCGGGACTCGCCCTCCGGCTCGGCCAGATGCTGGACAAGGTGCGCGGCAGCGCGCCGGAGTCGACCGGCACCCCCGTGGACGACGCCTTCGAATCGGCCAGCGCCGACGAGGTGTTCGCCTTCATCGACAACGAACTCGGCCGCATGGGCGACCACTGAGACGAGCCGATTCACCACAGGAAGGTTTTCCCGTCATGCCCGATGACAAAAAGCTCGTCGACTACCTCAAGTGGGTCACGGCCGACCTGCACAAGACCCGTCGGCGGCTGGAGGAGGCCGAGGCGAGCCGGCACGAACCGATCGCCATCGTGGGCATGGCCTGCCGGCTGCCCGGCGAGGTCGCCTCCCCGGAGGACTTCTGGCGGCTGCTGGACGAGGGCCGCGACGGCATCGCCCCGTTCCCCACCGACCGGGGCTGGGACCTCGACGCCCTGGGCGGCGAAGGGGCCGGCAGCAGCGCCGCCGCCGAGGGCGGCTTCGTCGACGCCGCCGCCTTCGACGCCGGTTTCTTCGGCATCTCGCCCCGCGAGGCCGTCGCCATGGACCCGCAACAGCGGCTTCTGCTGGAGACCACCTGGGAAGCGGTGGAACGCGCCGGTCTCGACCCGGTGTCCCTGCGCGGCTCCCGCACCGGCGTGTTCGTCGGCACCGCCGGCGTCGACTACGTCGGCGTCGTGATGAACTCCCGCGAGGACGCGGAGGGCCACGCCACCACCGGCCTCACCGCCAGCGTCGTCTCCGGCCGCGTCGCCTACGCCTTCGACCTGGCCGGGCCGGCGGTCACCGTGGACACCGCCTGCTCCTCCTCCCTGGTCGCCGTCCACCTGGCCGCCCAGTCCCTGCGCCAGGGCGAGTGCGGCCTCGCCCTCGCGGGCGGCGTCACCGTCATGTCCACCCCCATGGGCTTCTCCGGCTTCACCCGCCAGGGCGGCATCTCCACCAGCGGCCGCTGCAAGGCGTTCGCCGACTCCGCCGACGGCACCGGCTGGTCCGAGGGCGCCGGCGTCCTCGTCCTGGAGCGGCTCTCCGACGCCCGCCGCAACGGGCACCAGGTCCTCGCCGTCGTCCGCGGCTCCGCGGTCAACCAGGACGGCGCCTCCAACGGTCTGACCGCCCCCAACGGGCCCTCGCAGCAGCGCGTCATCCGCCAGGCCCTGGCCGGCGCCGGACTGTCACCCGCCGACGTGGACGCCGTCGAGGCGCACGGCACCGGCACCCCCCTCGGCGACCCGATCGAGGCGCAGGCACTGCTGGCCACCTACGGTCAGGACCGCCCGGACGACCGGCCGCTGCTGCTCGGCTCGGTGAAGTCCAACATCGGCCACTCCCAGGCCGCCGCCGGTGTCGCCGGCGTCATCAAGACCGTCCTGGCCATCCGCCACGGAGTCCTGCCCAAGACCCTCCACGTCGACGCGCCGTCCACCCACGTCGACTGGACCGCGGGCAACGTCCGCCTCCTCACCGAACGCACCCCCTGGCCGGAGACCGGCCGGCCGCGCCGCGCCGCCGTGTCCTCCTTCGGCATCAGCGGCACCAACGCCCACCTGGTCGTCGAACAGGCCCCCGAGCCGGAGGAGCCGGAGCAGCCCGCCGCGCCGACGGCCCGCCCGACGGTCGTGCCGTGGCCGGTCGCCGGCAAGACGAAGGGCGCCCTGGAGGCACAGCTCGCGAACGTGTCGGCCCTGACCGACGCCACCACACTGGACGTGGGCTTCTCCCTGGCGTCGGGACGGTCGGTGTTCGAGCACCGGGCGGTCCTCCTCGCGGGCGCCGGGGGCGAGCGGCCCGTGGAGGTCGCGCGCAGTCGCGCGGCACAGCGCTCGCTCGCCGTGCTGTTCCCGGGGCAGGGCTCGCAGCGGGCCGGCATGGGCCGCGAACTGTACGCCGCCTTCCCCGTCTTCGCCGAGGCCCTGGACGCCGTACTGGAGCGGCTGGACGCGGAGTCGGACCACCCGCTGCGCGAGGTGCTGTTCGCCGAGGAGGGCACGCCCGAGGCGGAACTGCTCCACACCACCGGCTGCACCCAGCCCGCGCTGTTCGCCGTCGAGGTGGCGCTGTACCGGCTGGTCGAGTCGTGGGGTGTGCGGCCCGACTACGTGGCCGGGCACTCCGTGGGCGAGATCGCGGCCGCGCACGTGGCCGGGGTGCTGTCCCTGGAGGACGCCTGCACGCTGGTCGCGGCCCGCGCCCGGCTGATGCGGGAACTCCCGTCCGGTGGCGCCATGATGGCCGTGCAGGCCACCGAGGAGGAGATCACCCCCCACCTGACCGAGGACATCGCCCTGGCGGCGGTGAACGGCCCGGAGGCGGTGGTGATCGCCGGCGCCGAGTCCGAAGTCGTCTCCCTGGCCGAGGAGTTCGCCGCGCAGGGCCGCAAGACACAACGTCTTTCGGTGAGTCACGCCTTCCACTCGCCGCTGATGGAGCCGATGCTCGACACCTTCCGCGAGGTCGCGCAGGGGCTGACGTACGCCGCACCGCGCATCCCCGTCGTGTCCAACGTGACCGGCGAGGTCGCCGGCCCGGAGCTGCTGTGCTCGGCGGAGTACTGGGTGCGCCACGTCCGCAGCACCGTGCGCTTCGCCGACGGCGTGCGCGCCCTGGCCGACGGGGGAGCGGACGCCTTCCTGGAACTGGGACCCGGCGCCGTCCTCACCGCCCTGACCCGGCAGACCCTCGGGGACGGAGCGGACGTCGTGGCGGCGCCCGCCCTGCGCGCCCGGCGCGACGAACAGACCGCACTGCTCACCGGGCTGGCCGAACTGCACGTCGCGGGCGTCCGCGTCGACTGGTCCGCCTTCTTCGAGGGAACCGGCGCCCGCCGCACCGACGTCCCCACCTACGCCTGGCAGCACCGCGCCTACTGGCCGCGGCCCCTCGCCTTCGCCGGGGACGTGGCCGGCGCCGGGCTCACTCCCGCGGAGCACCCGCTGCTCGGCGCGGCGGTGTCCCTGGCCGGCTCCAGCGGCGTGCTGCTCACCGGACGGGTGTCCCTGCGCACCCACCCCTGGCTCACCGACCACACCATGGGCGGCATGGTCCTCTTCCCGGCGACCGGCTTCCTCGAGCTGGCCGTGCGCGCCGGCGACCAGGTGGGCTGCGGCCGGGTGCAGGAACTCACCCTCACCACACCGCTGGTGCTCCAGGCCGGGAGCGCCGTCGCCGTCCAGGTGCGGGTCGGAGCCCCCGACGAGTCCGGCGGCCGGGAACTCGGCGTCCACTCCCGGCCCGCCGACGCCCCCGACGAGCCGTGGACCCAGCACGCCACCGGCGTCCTCGTCCCCGACGAGCGGCGGATCGAGTTCGACGCCGCCCAGTGGCCGCCGCCGGGCGCCGAACCCCTCGACCTGACCGGCTTCTACGAGCGCACCGAGTACGGACCCCTCTTCCAGGGCCTGCGCGCCGCCTGGGCCCGGGGCGAGGAGGTCTTCGCCGAACTGGAACTGCCCGGCCGCGCGGACGACGCCGAACTCTTCGCCCTGCACCCGGCCCTGCTCACCGCCGCACTGCACGCCGTGGAGTTCGTGGAACTGAAGGACGCCGACCAGGGCCTGCTGCCGTTCTCCTGGTCCGGGGTCTCCCTGCACGCCTCCGGCGCCGCCCGGCTGCGGGTGCGCCTGGCCAAGGGCGGGGAGGACACCGTGTCCATCGCGGCCGTCGACCCCGCCGGCCGGCCCGTCCTGTCCGTCGAGGCGCTGGCCCTGCGCCCCTCGTCCGCCGCCCGGCTGCTCGGACCGGGCACCGCCGGCCGGCCCGCCGCACCGGCCGCGCGCACGACCCGCCCGGCCGCGACCGTCTCCACCGTCCCGGTCCGCGCCGCCGACACGGCCTCCTTCCGCGACCGCCTGACCACCCTCGGCGCCGCCGAACAGGAACAGGCCCTGCACGACCTGGTCGTCACCTGCGCCGCGGAACTACTCGGTCACCCCGACACCTCCGAGGTCGACCCCGAACGCGACTTCCTGGAGCTCGGCTTCGACTCCCTCATCGGCATCGAACTGCGCCGCAGGCTCAGCGAGGCCACCGGCCTGCAACTGCCCGCGAGCATCGTCTACGACAGCGGCTCCCCGAACGGCCTCACCTCCTGGCTGCTCACCGAACTGGGCGCCCAGGGCGGCGGTTCCGTCCCCCGCGGCGGCGGCGTGCCCGGCGGCCCGGTCGAGAACGACTCGATGGAGCGGCTGTTCCTCGACGGCATCGCCCAGGGCAAGACCCGGGAGGCGCAGCGCATGCTGGCCACCGTCGCCGCGCTGCGGCCCACCTTCGAGGCGACCGCCGAACTGGAGGACCTGCCCTGGCCGGTGACGCTCGCCGAGGGCCCGGCCGCCTCGCGGCTGATCTGCGTCAGCGCGCCCACCGCCAACGGCGGCGTCCACCAGTACGCCCAGCTCTCCGCGCACTTCCGGGGCAGCCGCGACGTGGCCGCACTGCCACTGGTCGGGTTCGCCACCGGTGAGGCCCTGCCCGCCGGGCCCGAGGCCGCCGCCCGGGTGATCGCCGAGAGCGCCCTGCAGGCCGCCGACGGCCGGCCCTTCGTCCTCGCCGGCCACTCCTCGGGCGGTTCCCTCGCCTACGCCGCCGCCGGCGTGCTGGAGAGCACCTGGGGCATCCGCCCCGCCGCCGTCGTCCTGCTCGACACCCTGAGCATCCAGCACAAGAACGACGAGGGCGTGGACTTCTCGGGCATGATGCGGTTCAACTTCACCGCCGTCGACGACTCTCCCGTACGGCTCACCAACTCCCGGTTGTCCGCGATGGGCCGCTGGATGGTGCTGCTCAACGCCCTCGACGTGCATCCCACCACCGCCCCCGTACTCGAGATCAAGTGCACCCGCGCCCTCATCGAGGGCGTCCCCGCACCGGACGCGGACGCCCTGCACGAACCGCTGGTGCCGTCGGCGACGGTACGGCCGGTCGACGCCGACCACCTCTCCGTGATCCGTGAGGACTCCGCCGAGGCCGCGGCCCTCATCGAGGAGTGGCTGACCGATCTGGAGGCGCCGGCGTCCGCCGCCCGGTGAACGATTCGAACGGCGGTCCGGAGACGACCGATCGAGCGGCGACCCGATAACCGATCCGACACCAGGGAATTCACCAGTTCTCCTCCCCGGGCCGGGCGCGCGTGGTACCCACCACCGCGCCCGGCCCCCGTCTTTCCCCCGAGGCTCTAGGGAAACCCGCAGTCCCGGACGGCCAGACTGACCAACGGACCGGGTCGGCCTGCGACCCGGACCGGAAGACCACCGGTGGCGAACCCCCCGTGCGCCGCCGGTGGTCTTCCGACAGGGTCGGGGCGTGGAATCCGGGAATCGCCGCTCTCCGCGTTCTCCGGAATCCGAGTGAGAGGTGGGCACCTGATGTCGAACGAGGACAAGCTCCGCGCGTACCTCAAGCGGGCGATCGCCGACCTCCAGGAGGCCCGGCAGCAGCTCGGCGAGGCCGAGAACCGCGACCGCGAGCCCGTCGCCGTCGTCGCGATGGCCTGCCGCTACCCCGGCGGCGCCCGCTCACCCGAGGAACTGTGGGAGCTGGCCCGCGACGGCGTGGACGCGATCTCCGCGTTCCCCGCCAACCGCGGCTGGGACCTCGACCGGCTGTTCCACCCCGACCCCGCCCACCACGGCACCACCTACACCCGCGAGGGCGGCTTCCTGCACGAGGCCGGCGAGTTCGATCCGGCGTTCTTCGGGATCTCCCCGCGCGAGGCCCTCGCCATGGACCCGCAGCAGCGCCTGCTCCTCGAGACCTCCTGGGAGGCGCTGGAACGCGCCGGGATCCTTCCGGACTCCCTCACCGGCAGCCCCACCGGCGTCTTCGTCGGTACCGGGCACGGCGACTACGACAGCGCCGCGCGCGGCCGCCAGGAGGAGGTCGCCGGACACCTCCTGACCGGCAACACGGTCGCCGTCGCCTCCGGCCGCCTGTCCTACACGTACGGCTTCGAGGGCCCCGCCGTCACCGTCGACACCGCCTGCTCCTCCTCCCTGGTCGCCCTGCACCTGGCCGTGCGTTCCCTGCGCCAGGGGGAGTGCTCCCTCGCCCTGGCGGGCGGCGCCACCGTCATGTCGACGCCGAAGATGTTCACCGAGTTCGCCCGCCAGCGCGGCCTGGCCGCCGACGGCCGCTGCAAGGCGTTCGCCGCCGCCGCCGACGGCACCGCCTGGTCCGAGGGCGTCGGCATGGTCCTGCTGGAGCGGCTCTCCGACGCGCGCCGCAACGGCCACCAGGTCCTCGCCGTCATCCGCGGCTCCGCCGTCAACCAGGACGGCGCCTCCAACGGCCTCACCGCGCCCAACGGGCCCTCGCAGCAGCGCCTGATCCGCCAGGCCCTCGTCGACGCCGGACTCTCCGCCGCCGAGGTCGACGTCGTCGAGGCGCACGGCACCGGCACCACTCTGG
This sequence comes from Streptomyces sp. NPDC059454, assembly GCF_042749965.1. Lineage (NCBI taxonomy): Bacteria > Bacillati > Actinomycetota > Actinomycetes > Kitasatosporales > Streptomycetaceae > Streptomyces > Streptomyces sp. NPDC059454. The sequence continues at coordinate 18,406 of NZ_JBHYVC010000094.1, forward strand.
GCGACCCGATCGAGGCGCAGGCGCTGCTGGCAACCTACGGTCAGGACCGCCCGGCCGGCCGGCCGCTGCTGCTCGGCTCGCTGAAGTCGAACATCGGCCACACCCAGGCCGCCTCCGGTGTCGGCGGCGTCATCAAGATGGTGCAGGCCATGCGGCACGGCACGCTGCCCAAGAGCCTCCACATCGACGCGCCCACCCCGCACGCCGACTGGGCCGACGGCGCCGTCGACCTGCTCACCGAGCACACCGACTGGCCGGAGACCGGCCGGCCCCGCCGCGCCGCCGTCTCCTCCTTCGGCGTCAGCGGCACCAACGCCCACCTGGTGCTGGAGCAGGCCCCGGAGCCCGAGCCGGCCGACGAGGTCGACGCCGAGCCGGTCCAGGCTCCGGTGTGGCTGCCGTGGGTGGTGTCGGCGAAGTCGCGTGAGGCGGTGCGGGAGCAGGCGGCACGGCTGGCGGCGTCGGTGCGCGACAGCGGCGCGGGTGCGCTGGACGTGGCGCACTCGCTGGTGTCGACGCGTGTCGCGATGGAGCACCGTTCGGTCGTCGTCGGCAGCGGCCTCGACGGCCTGCTCGCCGGACTCGACGCGCTCGCCGC
>NZ_JBHYVC010000095.1:0-18565 GCF_042749965.1 Streptomyces sp. NPDC059454
GTTTTATCTTTTACGCGCGGGCCCCCGACCCGTCCCGCCGCGGGGGGCGCCGCCCCCGCACCCCCGCTCCTCAACCGCCGGAGGGGCTGGAAGTCGGCCCGTCCGGCGTTTGAGGACGAGGCCCGTTCAGGGCCGAAGGGGGGCTGGGGGCGCAGCCCTCAGGGACGGGAAGGGGCGGCGGGGGCGACATTCCTACGCCGTCGCCGCCCCTGGTGGCGCCAGTTGGCGGGCCAGCCAGGTGGGGACGCCGCCCAGGAGGCGGAAGAGGCGGCGGGCCTCCTCGCGGAGGCGGGAGGCCTCCGGTTCGGTCTCCGTCTCGGCCAGGGAGACCAGGGCCGGGGCCGTGCCGACGAGGTAACCCAACTCCTCGCGGATGCGCAGGGATTCGGCGAAGCCGTGCCGGGCATCCGCCAACTCGCCGTCACGCAGGGCGAGTCCGGCCAGGTGGCGCCAGGTGGCCGAGAGCAGCAGCGGGTCGGCGTGCGCGGTGGCGCCCGCGTGGGCGCGCCGGTACGCGGCCCGTGCCGCCTGCGGCGACCGGGTGAGGTTCTCGGCGATCAGCCCGCGCCGGAAGTCCAGCAGCGCCCGGCCCGCCGCGCCCGGCGCGATCAGCGCCGCCGCCCGGCCGAGCGCGGCCCGCGCCTCGTCGGCACGGTCGCGGACCTGGAACAGCGTGGCGGCGTAGGCCAAGCACCCGCGCTCACAAGCGGCGGCCCCCCGCTCGTCGTCGCTGTGCGCCAGCGCCTCGGCCGTACGCAGCGCGTCCTCGGCCTCCTCCCACCCCGCCTCGGTGTACAGGCACCGCTCCACCAGCAGCGACGCCCGCTGCAGCGCCGCGTCCGGGCCGACCGGTTCGAGCAGGGCGGCGGCGTCGGCCCAGCAGGCGCGGGAGCGCAACCGCCACACCGCCGTCTGGAGGGGATCGCCATCGGCGGTCGTTCCGTCACCGGACATGGCGGTATGCGCCACGTTGCCCTCCCCGAGCACGCCATCGAGCTGTTGAGTGGTGGCCGCATCTCAGCACGAACCACCGGGCCCGGCCAAGAGGGTGGGTGAAGGATTTCACAAAGTCCTGGATCGCGGGCCCGAATCGCGCGCCCGCGTCCGGACGGGTTCAGCTCATCCGCAGCGCGAGGAAGAAGTCCAGCTTGTCCTCCAGGCGGGACAGGTCCCGGCCCGTCAGCTGTTCGATGCGGCCGACACGGTAGCGCAGCGTGTTGACGTGCAGGTGGAGACGGGACGCGCAGCGGGTCCAGGAGCCGTCGCAGTCGAGGAACGCCTCCAGGGTGGGGATCAGCTCGGCGCGGTGCCGGCGGTCGTAGTCCCGCAGCGGGTCGAGCAGCCGGGCCGTGAAGGCGCGCCGTACGTCGTCGGGGACGAAGGGGAGCAGCAGGACGTGCGAGGCGAGCTCCTGGTGGCCGGCCGCGCAGACCCGGCCCTGGCGGGCCGCGGCCACGCGCCGGGCGTGCCGTGCCTCCTCCAGCGCCCCGTGCAGCCCCTCCGCGGAGTGCACGGCGGCGGAGACGCCGAGGGTGAGCCGGCCGTCGCCGTCGAGCCCGGCCGTGAGCGGATCGCGTACGGCCGCGAGGAGCGCGTCGGCGAGGACGCCGGTACCGGGGTCGTCGTGCTCGCCGGTCACCGCGGGCAGCGGTACGAGGGCGATCGCCTCGTCGCCGGTGTGGGCGACCGCGATGCGGTCGGAGTGCTCGGGTCCCGTCGACGCCGGGTCGACCAGGATCTCCTCCAGCAGCGTCTGGGCCACCGGCCCGCCGTCGACCTCCCCGCCGTCCCAGTCGACGCGGGCCACCACGACCTGCCAGTGCGGCGCGGTCCCGAGCCCGGGCAGCAGCACCGGCGCGGCCACCCGCAGCCGCGCCGCGATCTCGGCGGGCGCGGCGCCCGTCTGCACCAGCTCCAGCACCTCCTGCGCGAGCCGGCGCCGCACCGCGCGCGCCGCGTTCCTGCGGTCCCGCTCGACGGCGATCAGCTGGGTGACGCCGTGCAGCAGATCCAGCCGCTCCTCGGCCCAGTCCCCGGCGTCCGCCTCGACCGCCAGGACCCAGTCCGACAGCACCGTCTCGCGCACGTCGTGCGAGGCCGGCGCGGAACGCCCGCTGCCGCGCACCGGGAAGAGGCTGTACGTCGTCCGGCCCTGCGTGACCCGGTGCGGGCCGCGCCGGCCGGTGCGGGTGGCCGCCAGCTGCTCCGCGGCGAGCTGCGCGCACACGTCGGCGGGCAGTGACGGGCCCGCCGCCTTCGACCCGGCGATCAGCCGGCCGGTGGGCGAGAGCACCCACGCCCGCAGGTCCAGGTCCGAGCCCAGCAGGTCGAGCACGACCTCCGGGCCGCCGCCCGCCGGGCCGGAGGTCATCATCCGCCGGTGCCGGTCCACCACGGCCGCCAGGTCGCCGGCGCGCTCGCCCGACACCTGCCGCACCACGTGCTCGGTGATGGCCGCGAAGGCCACCGACTCGTGCACCGCGAACAGCGGCAGCCGGTGCCGCGCGCAGGCCACCACCAGGTCGTCCGGCACGTCGCCCAGCTCCGCCGTGCCGGCCGCGACGGCGGCCACCCCGGCCTGCGCCAGGATCCGTACGAACGGCTCGGAGTCCGCCGCGTCCCGACGCCAGGCCAGGCCCGTGAGCACCAGTTCCCCGCCGGAGAGGTAGCGGCTGGGGTCTCTCAGGTCGGTGGTCATCACCCCGCGCACACCGCGTTCCAGCTCGTCCGCGCCGCCGAGCAGCTTCAGGCCCAGCGCGTCGGTGTCCAGCAGTGCGCGCAGCCGCATTCTCGTCTCCGTCGTTTCTTGTCTCGATACCCGCGATGGACCATGGAGGGGACTTCCGGAAAGAGCCCGTCGGGTGGCTGATCAGCGGTGTCGACCGTGTGATGGACCGTGTCCCCTGTTCCCGGAGGAAGGTGGGGAGGTTGCAGAGGACCTCCGTTCATACGAATCTACAAGATGCCCTCGCTGGCCAGCCAACTCCTTCATGGTTTCCGTGACTGACCCCCGCGGAGAACACGGCGGTGTACTGGCCGCACTCCGAGTGAACCGCACAGGGACGAGCCGGGCCCGCCGCACACGGAGCGGCTCGATCTGTACGCCCCACGAGAGGAAGAAGAGAGCCGGTCATGGACTTCCTTCGCCCCGCCAGCTGGGAGGAGGCGCTCGCCGCGAAGGCCGAGCACCCCGCCGCTGTGCCGATCGCGGGTGGCACCGACGTGATGGTCGAGATCAACTTCGACCACCGCCGGCCCGAGTACCTCATGGACCTGAACCGCGTCGGCGACCTGTACGAGTGGGAGGTCGGCGAGGACAGCGTACGACTCGGCGCCTCCGTCCCGTACGCGCGGATCATGGAGCACCTGCGCGCCGAGCTGCCGGGCCTCGCCCTCGCCTCCCACACGGTCGCCTCCCCGCAGATCCGTAACCGCGGCGGCGTCGGCGGCAACCTCGGGACCGCCTCCCCGGCCGGCGACGCCCACCCGGCGCTGCTCGCCGCCGGCGCCGAGGTCGAGGCCGAGTCGGTGCGGGGATCACGGCGCATCCCGATCGACGCGTTCTACACCGGTGTGAAGCGCAACGCGCTGGCGCCCGACGAGCTGATCCGCGCCGTCCACATCAAGAAGGCCGAAGGACCGCAGCAGTACTCCAAGGTCGGTACCCGCAACGCCATGGTCATCGCCGTGTGCGCCTTCGGGATCGCCCTGCACCCCGGGACGCGGACGGTGCGGACGGGCATCGGTTCGGCCGCCCCGACGCCCGTCCGGGCCCGGACCGCCGAGGAGTTCCTGAACGCGGCGCTGGAGGAGGGCGGCTTCTGGGACAACGGGAAGGTCATCACCCCCTCCGTCGCGAAGCGGTTCGCCGGCCTGTGCGCCGCCGCCTGCAACCCGATCGACGACGTGCGGGGCACCGCGGGCTACCGCCGGCACGCGGTCGGTGTCATGGCCCGCCGCACCCTGACCTGGACCTGGGAGTCGTACCGCGGCGCCCACCGCACCACCGAGGGAGCCGCGTGATGCGACTCAACATCACCGTCAACGGACGCCCCCAGGAAGCCGACGACGTCTGGGAGGGCGAGTCCCTGCTGTACGTACTGCGCGAGCGGCTGGGCCTGCCGGGCTCCAAGAACGCCTGCGAGCAGGGCGAATGCGGATCGTGCACCGTGCGGCTCGACGGCGTGCCCGTGTGCTCCTGTCTCGTCGCCGCCGGTCAGGCCGAGGGCCGCGAGGTCGTCACCGTGGAGGGCCTGGCGGACTTCGCCCGGCGGCGTTCCCGCGGCACCGGCACCGGCGCATGCGGCACCTCGCCGGACGAGGCCAAGGGGTGGCGGGCCCAGGGCACCGACTCGCAGACCGGCGAGGGCACCGAGCTCTCCCCGATCCAGCAGGCGTTCATCGACGCCGGTGCCGTCCAGTGCGGTTTCTGCACCCCGGGCCTGCTGGTCGCCGCCGACGAGATGCTGGAGCGCAGTCCCGACCCGACCGACGCGGACATCCGCGAGGCCCTGTCGGGCAACCTGTGCCGCTGCACCGGCTACGAGAAGATCATGGACGCGGTCCGCCTGGCGGCCGCCCGCCGGTCCGAGGGGGTCTGAGCATGCCCACGAACGGTGTTTCCACCACGATCGCGCAGGGCTCGGGGACCAGGGGCGGCATCGGCGAGTCCACCCTCCGCCCGGACGGCACCCTCAAGGTCACCGGCGAGTTCGCGTACTCCTCCGACATGTGGCACGAGGACATGGTGTGGGGCCACATCCTGCGCTCCACCGTCGCGCACGCCGAGATCGTGTCGATCGACACGAGCGAGGCCCTGGCCACCCCGGGCGTCCACGCCGTGATGACGTACGACGACCTGCCCACCGACGTGAAGAACTACGGCCTGGAGATCCAGGACACCCCCGTCCTCGCGCACGGCAAGGTCCGCCACCACGGCGAACCGGTCGCGATCGTCGCCGCCGACCACCCGGAGACCGCCCGCCGCGCCGCCGCCAGGATCAAGGTCGGCTACCGCGAGCTCCCCGTCGTCACCGACGAGGCCTCCGCGCTCGCTCCGGACGCGGTCCTCGTCCATGACCACCGTGACGACCTCCCCCAGCCTCAGCTTCGTCCGACCGGAGGGACCCCCGTCAGCGGCCACGTCCCGCACCCCAACGTCGTCCACCGCCAGCCCATCGTGCGCGGCGACGTCGACGCGGCCCGGCGCCGCGCGGACGTGATCGTCGAGGGCGAGTACACCTTCGGTATGCAGGACCAGGCCTTCCTCGGCCCCGAGTCCGGCCTCGCGGTCCCCGAGGAGGACGGCGGCGTCCACCTCTACATCGCCACCCAGTGGCTCCACTCCGACCTGCGCCAGATCGCGCCCGTGCTCGGCCTGCCCGAGGACAAGGTACGGATGACGCTGGCCGGCGTCGGCGGCGCGTTCGGCGGCCGTGAGGACCTGTCGATGCAGATCCACGCCTGCCTGCTGGCCCTGCGCACCGGCAAACCCGTCAAGATCGTCTACAACCGCTTCGAGTCCTTCTTCGGCCACGTCCACCGCCACCCGGCCAAGCTGTCCTACGAGCACGGCGCCACGGCGGACGGCAGGCTGACCCACGTCAAGTGCCGCATCGTCCTCGACGGCGGCGCGTACGCCTCCGCCTCCCCGGCCGTGGTCGGCAACGCCGCCTCGCTCGGCATCGGACCGTACGTCGTCGACGACGTCGACATCGAGGCCCTCGCCCTCTACACCAACAACCCGCCCTGCGGCGCCATGCGCGGCTTCGGCGCGGTCCAGGCGTGCTTCGCCTACGAGGCGCAGATGGACAAACTGGCGGCGAGGCTCGGCATGGACCCGGTGGAACTGAGGCAGCTCAACGCCATGGAGCAGGGCGCGCTCATGCCCACCGGACAGCCCGTCGACTCCCCGGCACCGGTCGCCGAACTCCTGCGCCGCGTCAAGGCGATGCCCATGCCGCCGGAGCGCCAGTGGGAGTCCGGCGAGGGCGCGGACGTGCGCCGGCTGCCGGGTGGCCTGTCCAACACCACGCACGGCGAGGGCGTCGTCCGCGGCATCGGCTACGCCGTCGGCATCAAGAACGTCGGTTTCTCCGAGGGCTTCGACGACTACTCCACCGCCCGGGTCCGCATGGAGGTGGCCGGCGGCGAGCCGGTCGTCACCGTGCACACCGCGATGGCGGAGGTCGGCCAGGGCGGCGTCACCGTCCACGCGCAGATCGCCCGCACCGAGCTGGGCGTCGGTCAGGTCACCATCCACCCGGCGAACACTCAAGTGGGCTCGGCCGGTTCGACGTCCGCCTCCCGGCAGACGTATGTCACCGGCGGAGCGGTCAGACACGCCTGCGAGCTGGTCCGCGAGAAGGTGCTGGAGCTCGGCCGGCGCAGGTTCGGCTCGTACCATCCGGCCTGGGCGAGTGCCGGACTCCTGCTGGAGGACGGCAAGGTCGTCACCGACGGCGGCGAGGTGCTCGCCGACCTGGCGGACGTCCTCGGCGACGAGGCCGTCGAGGTCGAGGAGGAGTGGCGGCACCGGCCGACCGAGCCCTTCGACCCGCGCACCGGACAGGGCAACGGCCACGTCCAGTACTCCTTCGCCGCGCACCGGGCCGTGGTCGAGGTCGACACCGAACTCGGCCTGGTGAAGGTCGTCGAACTGGCCTGCGCGCAGGACGTCGGCAAGGCGCTCAACCCGCTGTCCGTCATCGGCCAGATCCAGGGCGGCACCACCCAGGGCCTGGGCGTGGCGCTCATGGAGGAGATCGTCGTCGACCCGAGGACCGCGAAGGTGCGCAACCCGTCCTTCACGGACTACCTCATCCCCACCATCCTCGACACCCCGGCCATCCCCGTCGACGTGCTCGAACTCGCCGACGACCACGCCCCCTACGGCCTGCGCGGCGTGGGCGAGGCCCCCACCCTCTCCTCGACCCCGGCGGTCCTCGCGGCCGTCCGCGACGCGACGGGCCTGGAACTGAACAGGACACCAGTACGCCCGGAACACCTCACGGGGACCGGGTGACAGGCCCGCCGCCGCGGGCAGTCGTGCCTCCACCGTCCGCGCAACCACAGCCGAGGAGACCCAGACATGCTGGACATCGCCGAGGAGCTGAACCGGTGGGTCGGGCAGGGCCGTGACTTCGCGGTCGCCACCGTGGTGGCGACCGGCGGCAGCGCGCCCCGCCCACCCGGCGCCGCGCTCGCGGTCGACGCCGGAGGGACGGCCGTCGGCTCGGTTTCCGGCGGTTGCGTGGAGGGCGCGGTGTACGCACTGTGCGAGCAGGCGCTGAGGGACGGCGCCACCGTCCTGGAACGCTTCGGCCACAGCGACGAGGACGCCTTAGCCGTGGGCCTGACCTGCGGCGGGATCATCGACGTCCTGGTCACGCCGGTACGGGCGGCGGACCCCGCACGCCCGGTGCTCGCCTCCGCGCTCGCCGCCGCCGCGCGGGGGGAGGCGGCGGCGGTGGCACGGATCGTGAAGGGCCCGGCGGAGCTGACGGGCCGCGCGCTGGCGGTCCGCCCGGACGGCTCGTACGAGGGCGGCTTCGGCGACCGTCCGGAGCTGGACCGCACGGTCGCCGCCGAGGCGGGTGCCTTCCTGGACGCCGGCCGCACCGGCACCCTGGAGATCGGAGAGCGGGGCTCGCGGTGCGGAGCACCGCTCACCCTGCTGGTCGAGTGCTCCGTCCCCCCGCCCCGGATGATCGTCTTCGGCGCGATCGACTTCGCGTCGGCACTGGTGCGGGTCGGCAAGTTCCTCGGCCACCACGTCACGGTGTGCGACGCGCGGCCCGTCTTCGCCACGCGCGCCCGCTTCCCCGAGGCCGACGAGATCGTCGTCGAGTGGCCGCACGCCTACCTGGAGCGCACGCCCGTCGACGCGCGCACGGTGCTGTGCGTCCTGACCCACGACGCGAAGTTCGACGTACCGCTGCTGAAGCTGGCGCTGCGGCTGCCGGTGGCGTACGTCGGCGCCATGGGATCCCGCCGCACCCACCTGGACCGCGACGCCCGGCTGCGCGAGGCCGGCGTGAGTGACCCGGAGCTGGCCCGCCTGCGGTCACCGATCGGCCTGGACCTGGGCGCCCGCACACCGGAGGAGACGGCGCTGTCCATCGCGGCGGAGATCGTCGCGAGCCGGCGCGGCGGCAGCGGCGTGCCCCTCGCCGGGGCCCGCACCCCGATCCACCACGGCGGCGCGTCCGGCCCGGTGGGCCCGGCCGGGTCGGCGGCCTGAGCGCCCCGGAGCCGTCACGCCTGCCGCAGCAGGCGGTTCACCGCCCGTCCGAACACCCGGCGGCCCGCCCGTGCCAGTACCGCGTCGCAGAAGGAGGGCAGGAAGCGGACCCGGATGTCCTCCCGCCAGATCACCCGCGCCCGGCCGCCGGGCCCCGGCCGCACCTCGATCTCCGCCCAGCCGGTGACGACACGGCCGCGTTTCTCCAGACGGCAGTACCCCGGGGAGCCGTCCTCCGGGGGCTGCCACACCGTCACGTCCATCGGGTCGTCGAAGGAGAGCGGGCCGAGGCCCGTGCGGGCGACGACCCTCGTGCCCTCGCCGGCGGGCGGGGGAGTGGTCACCGTCATCCGGGTCAGCGGGACCACCTCTCCGTGGCGGGGCCACGTCGTGAGTCGGCGCCAGGCCTCGTCGGGGGAGAGGGGCGCGGTGCGCTGGAGCTGGAAGGTGGCCACGGAGGAATCCTAGGAAACACGGTTCACGCGTCGGCACGTCCGGGTACGGGTCACCCGCCCGGCCCAGTCCCCGGTGGTACCGGTGCTAGCGGTACACCTTCCCCGGCTCCGCCTTCCCCGGGGCCAGCAGCTGAGGAACCGTCACGAACACGTAGCCCCGCTTCTTCAGCTCGGTGATGATGCCGGGGACGGCCGGGACCGTGCCGTCGTAGAGGTCGTGGAGCAGGATGATGCCGTCGCGTGAGGCCTTGGCGAGGACGCGGCGGGTGATGAGGCCGGAGTCGGTGGTCGTGTAGTCCTTCGCGGTCACGCTCCACAGCACCTCCGACAGGCCCAGCTCGCGGCTGATGCCGTGCACCGTGTCGTCGGTGCGGCCCTGCGGCGGGCGCATGAGGGTGGGACGGCGGCCGGTGAGGCGTTCTATCTCCTCGTCGGTGCGCTCGAGCTCCTCGCGTATCCCGTCCGGCTCCAGCTCCGTCAGGCGGCGGTGGGTCCAGGTGTGGTTGGCCACTTCGTGCCCCTCGTCGGCCATCCGCCGGACCAGCTCCGGGTACCGCTCGATGTGCCGCCTGCCCAGCAGGAAGAAGGTCGCCGGGACCTGTTCCTCCTTCAGGAGGTCCAGCAGCCGCGCGGAGTGCTCGCTCGGGCCCGCGTCGAAGGTGAGCGCGATGCACTTGGCCTTGCGGCAGTCGACGGTGCCGAAGCGGGCCTGGACGTCGGTGGCGCGGACGGCGCTGGGAGCGGTCGTCTCCAGCCGCGCGCAGCCGGTCAGCGCCAGCGTCAGAGCCGTGGCCGCGGCCGTGACCGCCGCCGCCCGGAACGAGGTCCCCGTTTTCTTCGTCTTCTTGGTCGGAGAAGGCATGGGCGGACTATACATACTGTCTATACATGGTATGTATAGTCCGTTTCGCGCGCCCTTGGCCGGGCGAATCCGCGGAGTGGGGGGCGTCGCGCACCGGGTGGTCACCCCTGGGGTGGCACGGAAAAGCACCCAAGGCGTGCACATGGGGCAAGCTGTGTTCAAGTGTTTGATACGACCGCGAATGCGGCACCCGCGTCCCGGTAGTAGCCCCACGCCTCAGAGGGACGGAGCACAGCCCCGATGCGCATCCTCGGTACCAGGGCCCGGAAGAGGGCGTTCGGATGACGTCGTACGCCGTCGTGATCCCCACCCTGCTGCGGGACACCCTCGCCGACTGCCTCGCCGCGCTGGCCGCGGCGCGCGGGCCGCGCCCCGACGAGATCGTCCTCGTCGACGACCGGCCCGACCCCGATCCCGCGCCCGACGCGTCGGCCCACGCGCTGACCGTCCTCGGTGACCTGCGCGAACGCACCACCACCGTCGCCACCGGCGGCGGCCGGGGGCCCGCCGCCGCGCGCAACCTCGGGCTGCGCACCGTCACCGCGCCCTGGGTCGCCTTCCTCGACGACGACGTCCAGGTGGGGCCGCACTGGTGCGCGCAGCTCGTCCGGGACCTGGAGGAGGCGTCCCCCGACACCGCCGGTGTCCAGGGCGACATCACCGTGCCGCTGCCCGACGGGCGCCGGCCCACCGACCGGGAACGCGGCACCGCCGGACTCGCCCGGGCGCGCTGGATCACCGCCGACATGGCCTACCGCACCGAGGCCCTCCGGCAGGTCGGCGGTTTCGACGAACGCTTCCCCCGCGCCTTCCGCGAGGACGCGGACCTCGCACTGCGCCTCCTCGACGCCGGCTGGCGCATCCGCAGGGGCCACCGCACCACGCTGCACCCGGTGCGCTCCGCCTCCCGCTGGGCGTCGGTGAGGCAGCAGCGCGGCAACGCCGACGACGCCCTGATGCGGCGCCTGCACGGCCCCGACTGGTGGGACAAGGCGGTCGCGCCGCGCGGCCGGATCCGCCGGCACGCCGCCGTCACCGCCGCCGGTGCCGCCGCCTGCGCCCTCGCCGCCGCCGGGCACCGCCGGGCGGCCACCGCCTGCGCGCTCGGCTGGGCCGCCGGGACCGCCGAGTTCGCCCGCGCCCGCATCGTGCCCGGGCCGCGCACCCGCGACGAGGTGACGACCATGCTGGCCACCAGCGTCGTCATCCCGCCCGCCGCGACCTGGCACCGGCTGGCCGGGGCCTGGCGCCACCGCAACGCCCCGGCCTGGCAGGAGGTGGCCCGATGAGCCCGGTGCGGGCGGTGCTGTTCGACCGCGACGGCACACTGGTCCACGACGTCCCCTACAACGCCGACCCCGACCTGGTACGGCCCGTCGACGGCGCCCGCGAGGCGCTCCACGCGCTCCGTGCCCGCGGCATCCGTACCGGCGTCGTCACCAACCAGTCCGGCATCGCGCGCGGACTGCTCACCGAGGCCGACGCCCGCCGCGTCAACCGGCGCGTCGACGAACTCCTCGGCCCCTTCGACGTCTGGGCCATGTGTCCGCACGGCCCCGACGACGGCTGCCACTGCCGCAAACCCCGGCCGGGCATGATCCTCCGGGCCGCCGGCCGCATCCGCACGGACCCGGCCGACTGCGCCGTCATCGGCGACATCGGCGCCGACGTGGAGGCCGCCCGCAGAGCCGGTGCCCTCGCCATCCTCGTCCCCACGCCGCAGACCCGCCCCGAGGAGACCTCCACCGCACCCCATGTGGCCCCGGACCTCCCGACAGCGGTACGGCTGCTCCTGACCACCCCGTCGTGGGCCGGCACCGCGTCCGCCGCCGGGCCGGCCGCGGAAGGCCCCCCGGCCGGCCCCGTCCCCGGCGCGGAGCGCCCTCCGCGGGGGAGGACCGTGTGAAAGCTCTCGTCACCCGGCTCGACAGCTTCGGCGACGTGCTGCTCGCCGGCCCCGCCGTGCGGGCCGTCGCCGCCCGGGCCGACCACGTCACGCTGCTGTGCGGGCCGCACGGGGCGCCCGCCGCGCGGCTGCTGCCCGGGGTGGACGAGGTGCTCGTCTGGGACTCGCCGTGGACCGGGTTCCAGCCGCCCGAGGCCACCCGGGAGACGATCGACGCCGTCGTCGGCTCCGTGGACGCCGACACCGCGCTGATCCTCACCTCCTTCCACCAGTCCCCGCTGCCCACCGCCCTGCTGCTGCGCCTGGCCGGTGTCCGCCGCATCGCCGCCGACAGCGAGGACTACCCGGGCTCCCTCCTCGACGTACGCCACCACCGCGCCCCCCACGCCCACGAGGCCGAGGCCGCACTGGACCTCGCCGAGGCCGCCGGTTTCCCCCGGGTCGACGACGGGAGGCTGCGGGTGCTCCCGCCGCCCGCGACCGGCGCGCTGACCGGCTTCGGGGAAGGGGAGTACGTCGTCGTCCACCCGGGCGCCAGCGTGCCCGCCCGCGCCTGGAGCCCCGACCGCTGCGCGCAGGCGGTGCGCGAACTCGCCACCGCCGGACGCCGGGTGGCCGTCACCGGCGGCACGGGGGAGCGGGACCTGACCGCGTACGTCGCCGGCGACCGGGCCGTCGACCTCGGCGGCCGCACCGGGGCCGCCGAACTCGCCGGAGTGCTCGCCGGGGCCGCCTGCGTGGTCACCGGCAACACCGGTCCCGCCCATCTCGCCGCCGCCGTCGACACCCCGGTGGTGTCCCTGTTCGCGCCGGTCGTCCCCGCCGGGCGCTGGCGGCCGTACGGGGTGCCGTACGTGCTGCTCGGCGACCAGGACGCACCCTGCGCCGGCACGCGCGCCCGGCGCTGCCCCGTACCCGGGCATCCCTGCCTGGACACCGTGACCGCGCTCGACGTGGTCGCGGCGGTCGACAAGCTCGTGGAGGCGACATGAGGATCCTGCTGTGGCATGTGCACGGGTCGTGGACCACGGCCTTCGTGCAGGGCCCGCACACCTACGTCGTCCCCGTCACCCCGGACCGCGGACCCGACGGGCTCGGCCGCGCCCGTACCTTCGACTGGCCCGACTCGGTCGTCGAGGTGCCCCCGGAGCGCCTGAGCGAGCAGGACATCGACGTCGTCGTCCTGCAGCGGCCGCACGAACTCGCCCTCGTCGACCGGTGGCTGGGCCGCCGCCCGCCGCTGATCCACCTCGAACACAACGCCCCGCACGGCGATGTGCCCGACACCCGCCACCCGGCGGCGGACATCCCCGGCGTCACCCTGGTCCACGTCACCCACTTCAACCGCCTGATGTGGGACGCCGGGAGTACCGAGACCACCGTCATCGAGCACGGCATCGTCGATCCCGGACCGCTGTGGACCGGTGAGCTGCCGCACGCCGCCGTCGTCGTCAACGAGCCGGTGCGGCGCGGCCGTACCACCGGCACCGACCTGCTGCCGGCCTTCGCCGACGCAGCGCCCCTCGACGTGTTCGGCATGAGGACCGACGGCCTCGCCGGCCACCTCGGTCTGCCCCCCGGGCGCTGCCGCTCGCACGAACTGACGCAGGCGGACCTGCACGCGGCGCTGGCCCGCCGCCGGGTCTACGTCCACCCCGTGCGCTGGACCTCCCTCGGCCTGTCCCTGCTGGAGGCGATGCACCTGGGCATGCCCGTGGTCGCGCTCGCCACCACCGAGGTCACCGAGGCGGTACCGCCCGGTGCCGGGGTGGTCTCCAACCGGATCGACGTACTGACCGAAGCCGTACGGGACTTCGTCGCCGACCCGCCGCACGCCCGCCGCACCGGTGAGCGCGCACGGGCGGCGGCGCTCGCCCGCCACGGGCTGTCCCGCTTCCTGGACGACTGGGAGCGGCTGCTGAAGGAGGTGACCCGATGAGGATCGCCATGGTGTCCGAGCACGCCAGCCCGCTCGCCGCGCCCGGCGGCGTCGACGCGGGCGGCCAGAACGTGTACGTGGCAAGGCTCGGCGAGGAACTGGCCCGGCGCGGCCACCACGTCACGGTGTACACCCGCCGTGACGCGGCCGGCCCGCCCGACCGGGTGCCGCTGCCCGGCGGCGCGGTCGTCGAGCACGTGCCCGCCGGACCGGCCGAGTCCCTGCCCAAGGACGAACTGCTGCCCCACATGCCCGCGTTCGGCGCGTACCTCGCCCGGGCCTGGCGCCGGGACCGGCCGGACGTCGTGCACGCCCACTTCTGGATGTCCGGCCTGGCCGCCCAGCTCGGCGCGCGTCCGTACGGCATCCCGGTCGTGCAGACGTTCCACGCCCTGGGCACCGTCAAGCGCCGCCACCAGGGCCGGCGGGACACCAGCCCGCCCGAACGCCTCGGCGCCGAACGGCACATCGGCCGCACCTGCGCACACGTCCTGGCGACCTGCACCGACGAGGTGCGCGAACTCGCCCGCATGGGGGTGCCCGGGCAGCACGTTTCGGTGGTGCCGTGCGGCGTGGACGCCGGCCACTTCCGTCCCGGCGCCGACGGCACGGCCGTACCGCCGCGCCGCGCACGCCACCGGCTGTTCGCCTGCGGCCGGCTGGTCCGCCGCAAGGGCTACGACCAGGCCGTCCGCGCGCTGACGAGGCTCCCGGACACCGAACTCGTCATCGCCGGCGGTCCCGCGGCCGGACGGCTCTCCCGCGAGCCGGAGGCCCGGCGGCTGTGGCACCTCGCGCACCGCGCCGGCGTCGCCGACCGGGTGCGGCTGCTCGGCGCGGTCGACCCGGCCGGCACGCCCGCCCTCATCGGCAGTGCCGACCTGGTGCTGTGCACCCCCGTCTACGAGCCGTTCGGCATCGTGCCGCTGGAGGCGATGGCGTGCGGTGTCCCCGTCGTCGCCACCGACGTCGGCGGCCACCGCGACAGCGTCGCCGACGGCACCACCGGCCGGCTGGTCCCGGCGCAGGACCCCGACGCGGTCGCCGCCGCCGTGCGGGAACTCCTCGCCGACGACGCGCTCCGCCGCCGCCACGGCACCGCCGGACGCGCACGCGTGCTCGCCCACTACACCTGGGACCGCGTCGCCGGCGGTGTCGAGGACGTCCACCGGCAGGTGCTGACCGCACACACGACACCGGAGGAGGTGGCCTGATGACCGCGCACCCGCCCGTGACCGGACACGGCGGCCGGCTCCGCGACGGCCCGCGGGCGTCGCACGCCGCACTCCCGGCGCCCGGCCGCGACAACGGCACGCCCGGCCCCGACGCCGGACCGCGGGCCGGTGCCGGGCGACGGGCCCGGCATGGTGCGGGGCGACGGGCCCGGCATGGTGCGGGGCGTGCCGGGCGGTGCGGCCCCCGTGCCGTCCGTGCGACGCGGCGCCACCGCCCGGCCGCCGGGGCACGGTCCGGTCCCGGCCGGGCCGGGTGAAGGACGGGTGTCCACGGCCGCGGAGCACGGGCCGGCGCCGGGGCGCGGATCCGGGCCGGCCCCGGGAGGTGCCGACGCGGCGCCGGCCCCGTCCGCACGACGGGACGCCGCCGGCCCACGGCCACGGCTCCTGGTCCTGCGCGCCCTCGGGCTCGGTGATCTGCTCGCCGGGGTACCCGCGCTGCGGGCGCTGCGGCGGGGGTTTCCCGGGCACGAACTCGTGCTGGCGGCGCCCGCCGGGCTCGCGCCGGTCGCCGCGGCCACGGGAGCGGTCGACCGGGTGCTGCCCGCCTCCGCGCCCGGGCGGGCCGTACCCCGCGCCCTCGACTGGACCGGCCCGCCCCCGGACGTCGCCGTGGACCTGCACGGCAACGGGCCGCCCAGCCACCGCCTGCTGCGGGACCTGCGCCCCCTGCGGCTGCTCGCGTTCGCGCATCCCGGGACACCGGAGATCGAGGGCCCGCCCTGGTGCGCGGACGAACACGAACGGGACCGCTGGTGCCGGCTGCTCCGCTCGTACGGCATCGACGCCGACCCCACCGACCTGCTGCTGCCCCGCCCGCACGCCGCGTCCCCCGCCCCCGGCGCCGTCGTCCTGCACCCCGGCGCGGGAGCACCCGCGCGCCGCTGGCCCGTGGAGCGGTACGCGACCCTCGCAGGGGTCCTGCGCGAGCGCGGGCTGCGGGTGGTGGTCACCGGGGGAGCGGACGAGGACGACCTGGTGGCGCGGCTCGCCGAGGAGGCCCGGCTGCCCGACACCGACGTCCTCGCCGGCGGCCTGCCCTTCGACCGGCTCTCCGCGCTCGTCGCCGGCGCCCGCGCCGTCGTCAGCGGCGACACCGGCATCGCCCACCTGGCGGTCGCCCACGCCACCGCGACGGTCACCCTCTTCGGCCCGGTCCCGCCCACCCAGTGGGGCCCACCCGCACACCCCCGCCACATCCCCCTGTGGCACGGCCCGAAGGGCGACCCCCACGGCCACCACCCCGACCCGGCCCTCCTGCGCATCACCCCCGACGAGGTCCTGCACGCCCTCGGCCGACTCCCGACACGGGGGACCACGCCATGACCGGTCACCCGCGCCTCGGCGTCGTCATCGCCACCCGCGACCGCCGCGAGCGGCTCGCCGTCACCCTCCGGCAGCTGCGCCGGCTGCCCGAGCGGCCCGAGATCCTCGTCGTCGACAACGCCTCCACCGACGGCACCCGCGCCATGATCGCCCGGGACTTCCACGGGGTGCGGGTGCTGGCGCTGCCCGTCAACCACGGCGCTCTCGCCCGCAACCACGGGGCCCGCGCCCTCGACACCCCGTACGTGGCGTTCAGCGACGACGACTCCTGGTGGGCGCCGGGGGCCCTCGGCCGGGCGGCCGGACTGTTCGACGCCCATCCCCGGCTCGGCCTGATCGCCGCCCGCACCCTCGTCGGCCCGGGCGCGGATCCCGACCCGCTCAACGACGTCCTCGCCGGCTCCCCCCTCGGCCCGGCCACCGATCTCCCCGGCACCCAGGTGCTCGGCTTCCTCGCCTGCGGTGCCGTCGTCCGCCGGCACGCCCACCTCGACGCGGGCGGCTTCCACCGGCTGCTGTTCTTCGGCGGCGAGGAGACCCTGCTCGCCTACGACCTGGCCGCGCGCGGCTGGGGCGTCACCCACTGCCCCGACGTCGTCGCCCACCACCACCCGGCCCCCGCGGCCCGCCCCGGCCGCCCGGCGCTCCAGCGCCGCAACGCGGTCCTGACCGCCTGGCTGCGCCGCCCCGTCCCGTACGCCCTCGCCCGCACCGGAGCCCTCGCGGCCGAGGCACGCGGCGACGGCCAGGCCCGGCGCGCCCTGCGGGAGGCCCTCGCCCGTCTGCCGGCGGCCCTGCGCGAGCGCAGGCCGCTGCCCCCGCACGTGGAGCGGGCCGCCCGCCTGCTGGAGCCGGAAAGGACGTCCGCGTGACCGACCCCCGCACGACCGTCGTCGTCATCACCCACAACCGGCGCCCCGAACTGCTGCGCACCCTCGGCGAACTCGCCGGACTCCCCGAGGAACCCCCGGTGATCGTCACCGACAACGGCTCCACCGACGGCACCGCGGAGGCCGTCGCCCGCCACCACCCGGACGTCCGCCTGCTGTGCCCCGGCCGCAACCTCGGCGCCGTCGGCCGCAATCTCGCCGTACGGGACGTCCGTACGCCCTACGTCGCCTTCTGCGACGACGACTCCTGGTGGTCGCCCGGCTCCCTCGCCGGCGCCGCCGACCTGCTCGACCGGCACTCCGCGCTCGGCTCGGTCACGGCGCGGATCATCGTCGAACCGGACGGCACCGACGACCCGGTCGTCCGCGAACTGCGCGAATCGCCCGTCCCCGGCCCGCCCTGGCTGCCCGGCCCCGCCCTCGGCTCCTTCCTCGCCGCCGCGACCGTCCTGCGCACCGGCGCCTTCCGCACCGCCGGCGGCCATCGAGGACAGAACCTGTCCTCGATGGCCGCTAGCGTGTGGGTATGACGACGACGAAGCAGGTGCTCGGTACGCGGGCGCTGAACCGGGCCACCCTCGAGCGGCAACTGCTGCTGCGCCGCTCGCCGATGTCCGCCGAGGACGCGGTCGGGCACCTCATCGGCCTCCAGGCGCAGAACGTCAAGCCGCCCTACTACGCGCTCGCCGCCCGCCTCGACGGCTTCACGCCCGAGGCGCTGTCCCGGCCGATGGCCGGCCGCGCGGTCGCCCGCCTCGTCACCCTGCGCTCGACCATCCACACCCACACCGCCCGCGACTGCCTCACCCTGCGGCCCCTGGTGCAGCCCGCCCGCGACCGCGAGCTGACCCAGTTCCGCAAAGGGCTCGCGGGCGTCGACCTGGACCGGCTCGCCGCCCTGGCCCGTGAACTCGTCGAGGCGGAACCGCGCACGATGAAGCAGTTGCGCGAGGCCCTGCTGAAGCAGTGGCCCGACGCCGACCCCGGGGCCCTCTCCGTCGCCGCCCGCTGCAAGCTGCCCCTCGTGCAGGTCACCCCGCGCGGACTGTGGGGCCGCAGCGGCCAGGTCACGCTCACCACCGCCGAGCACTGGCTGGGCGGCCCCGCCGAGCCGGCGCCGACGCCGGACGCCACCGTGCTGCGCTACCTCGCCGCCTTCGGACCGGCCTCCGTGAAGGACATGCAGACCTGGGCCGGCCTCACCCGGCTGCGCGAGACCTTCGAACGTCTCCGCCCGGACCTCGTCACCTTCCGCGACGAGGGCGGCGTCGAGCTCTTCGACCTCCCCGACGCGCCCCGACCGGACCCGGACACCCCGGCCCCGCCGCGCTTCCTCCCCGAGTTCGACAACCTGCTCCTCTCCCACGCCGACCGCACCCGCGTCGTACCGCCCGAGTACCGGGGCCGCCACTGGCAGGGCAACATCGCCCACCGCACCCTTCTCGTCGACGGGTTCCTGGCGGGGCTGTGGCGGTTGGACGAGGACGCCCTCGTCATCGAGCCGTTCGGCCCGCTCGGCGGGCGACAGCGGGCAGAGGTCGTCGCGGAGGGGGAGCGGATGCTCCGCGTGATGCGTCCGGGGACGGCGCACGACATCCGCTTCGGGACCGTACGGGGGTGAACGCGGGCATGGAGAGGGGGGGGTGGGGGCGGGGCCGGGGGTGCCCCCACGCCCCCCGGGGTTGGGCGGCGGCGGGGGGGGGGGGATAT
>NZ_JBHYVC010000096.1:0-18535 GCF_042749965.1 Streptomyces sp. NPDC059454
TTCCCGCGCAAGCCGCAACACCAAGAGCCGGATGGAGCGCACGGTCCGCGGCCCTCCCGGGCGCTTCGGCCGGGAAACGGCAGCGTGGCGGCGCGCGACCAGATCGCGGTGCCAGCGCAGCACCGTATCTGGACGCACCAGCAACCCCACCCTGCGCACCACCTCCGACGGCAGCCGATGCAGCAACGCCGCCAAGAACGCTCGATCGCCCGGGATGAACCGCACCCTGCCTTTGCCGAGTTGACGCTGAAGCACCGTGATCCGATGGCGCAGGGCGAGAATCTCCGCTTCCTTGTCCCGGTCGCTCATCGGTAACAGGCGGACCATGGCGAACGCTTGGGTCATGGTCAGGTAAGCCAGTCGCAGCAGCACGACCGACCATCATGTCGGTACAACCACCAGGTACGCGAGAGCACCCCCTCGAGCACCCGAGCACCGCCTTTCACCAGGGCGGATGAGGTTTTCGGCAGAGGCAGCGTTGCCGATGGTGTGGATCTCTCCGTCGACCAGACGCTGTTGTTGGGCGCGGACGGATTCGAGAGCATCGCGATCGAGGACGAAGCCGGGTTCGAGGATGGCGGCGGGTTCGATGGTCAGCCGGAATCGGTAGCTGTCCCGGTAGGACTCCATCGAGGTGAGCATCGGCTGGAACTCCCAGCCGTACCCGGGAAGCCGGTCGATCCGCCCTCGACGGCGATCCGGCGCAGGACGTGGGCGAGCTGGCCGGGCATGAGGTCGTAGCGGCGGGCGAGAGCGTTCTCGGTGACCCGGTCGGGGAGCCGGCCATCGAGGCGGTCGGCGGCGATGCGCAGGTAGACGTCCTCGGCGTCGTCCTGGGCTGGCTGGAGCGGGGACGTCTCGGTGAGCGCCGGTCCGGTGAGGGCGACGGTGTAACCGCCGCGAGCGGCGGGAGCTACGACGCCGTCGTCGGCCAGCAGACGCAGGGCCGGCGGACCGGCGAGCGGGAGACCTTCAGGTGGTCGGCGAGGGCCCGTTCGACCAGGCGGGTGCCGGCGGTCAGTCCGCTCGCGGCGATGTGTTCCACGATGCGTGCGGCCTTCCGGCGCGTCAGCGGGGTGGGTCCCTGGGGTGGCTCCTGTCCCGATGGGGACGCCCTGTTCTGGACCGGGGGCGGGGTCATCGTTGTGTGCCTCCGCGTGGGCCGAGGTGGGCCGGGACCGGTCGTGGTCCCGGCCCCTGACGTCATGGTGCGAGGACTGAGTGTACGTGTTCGACCTGCGGCGGAGCGGCGAAGTGTGGTCCGGCCAGGGCCCGCCAGCGGGCGAAGCCCTCGGAGGCGCGGAAGGTGACGGTGTGGTGCTCGACCGTCTCCCACCGGACCATGAGCCGGTAGCGCGAGGGGTGTTCGACGCTGCGCTGCAGGTCGACCCCGTCGCAGCCGTCGGCCGCGAGGAAGAGGGGCAGTGCCTCGGTGACGGCCTTCTCGAAGTCCTCCTCCTGGCCCGAGAGGATTTCGATCTGCGCGATCTCAGTTATCACGGTGGTGCTTCCTTGTGTTTTCGGTCCGTCGTGGGGTCAGTCGCGGTTGGCGGCGGCCTTGTTGTGCTCGGCGTCGACGCGCGCGGTGACACCGGTCTCGACGATGGTGCGGGTGGCGTCGACGGTGGCGTAGATCCACAGGATGCGCATCGGCTCGGTGGCGGAGGCGTTGCGGAAGCGGTGGGGCATCCCGGCGGGGACGTAGGTGGTGTCGAAGCGGGTCACGTGGTGCTCGGTGCCGTCGATTTCCACGATGGCGTCGCCTTCGAGGATGGTCACGCTCTCGGGGCAGTTGTGGGTGTGCAGCGCGATGCCGGCGCCGCCTTCGAAGAGGGTCTGGCCGGTGAGGAAGACCTCGGCTCCGACGGAGCGGGTGACCAGGGGGATGGTGCGGGCGCCGCCGCCGCGGCTGAAGGCGGTCAGCTCGGCGGGCCGCAGGACGGCGGGTGGGAAGGAGGTGAAGCAGGGTTCGTCGGTGGGGTGGTTCACGGTGTTCTCCAGGTGCGGGTGGTCAGGCGGCCGGGTCGATCCAGACGGTCTTGGTGTTGACGAACTCGCGGATGCCCTCGGCACCGAGTTCGCGGCCGTAGCCGGACTTCTTGATGCCGCCGAAGGGCAGGCGCGGGTCGGAGGCGGCCATGCCGTTGACGAAGACGGCGCCGGCGTCCAGGACGCGGGTGAGGCGGCGGGCGCGGTCCAGGTCGGAGGTCCACAGGGCGGCGCCGAGACCGTACTCGGTCCGGTTGGCCAGGGCGATCGCCTCGTCGGCGTCGGTGGCGCGGGTGACGGCGGCGACGGGCCCGAAGGTCTCCTCGTCGAAGGCGGCCATACCGGGGCGGACGTGGTCCAGGACGGTGGGCGGGTAGTAGCAGTCCGGGCCGTCGGGGATCTCACCGCCGAGGGTGAGGACGGCACCCGCTTCGACGCTGCGCCGGACCTGGTCGTGCAGCGTGTCGCGGAGGTTGGCGCGCGCCATCGGGCCGATGGCGGTCTTCGGGTCGGTCGGGTCGCCGACCTTGAGGGCCGCCGCTGCGGCGGTGAACGCCGCCACGAACTCGTCGGCCACCGCGTCCTCGACGATGAACCGCTTGGCGTTGACGCAGGACTGGCCCACGTTGACGTACCGGGCCTTGACGGCGGTGGCGGCGGCAGCGGCGATGTCGGCGTCGGCGAGGACGACGAAGGGGTCGGAGCCGCCGAGTTCGAGGACCTGCTTCTTCAGTACGGCCGCGGCCTGGGCGGCGACGACCGCGCCCACCTCGGTGGAGCCGGTGAGGGTGACTGCCGCGACCCGCGGGTCGCCGATGAGTCCGGCCACCTGGCCGACCTCGACCAGCAGGGTCCGGCACAGGCCCTCGGGGGCGCCGGCCTTGCGGATGACCTCCTCAACGGCGAGGGCGCACTGCGGCACGTTGTTGGCGTGCTTGAGGAGGGTGCCGTTGCCCGCGGCCAGGGCGGGGGCGGCGAATCGGAAGAACTGCCAGAAGGGGTAGTTCCACGGCATGACCGCGAGGACCACGCCGAGGGGGTCGTAGACGACGGCGCTCTCGGTGGCATGGGAGGCAACCGGGTGGTCCGCGAGCTGCTGCGGGGCGTGCTTGGCGTAGTACTCGCAGGTCATGGCGCACTTCTCGATCTCCGCGCGCGCCTCGGTGATGGGCTTGCCCATCTCGGCGGTGATGAGGGCGGCGTAGCCCTCCTTGCCCTCGCGCAGGACGCGGGCCGTCTCCCGCAGTAGGGGGGTGCGGTCCGTGATCTCGTGCCGGCGCCAGGACGCCTGGGCCGAGGCCACCGCGTTGAGGATGCCGTCGACCTCCTCGGGCGACTGCTCCGGGTGGCGGGCGAGTTCGGCGCCGGTGGCCGGGTTGCTGGAAACGACCATCAGACGGTCTCTCCTGCGTGCTCGGTGTGCTCGATGCCCGGCAGACCTCGGCGGCGAACTCGGCGGTGCCGAGGGTGCCGCCGAGGTCGCGGGTGCGGGTGGCGGGGTTGTCCAGGACCGTGCCGACCGCTTCGGTGATCAGGACGGCGGCCCGTTGCAGCCGGTCGTTCCCGTCGCGCCGGCCGCGCCAGTCCAGGAGCATTGCGGCGGACAGGATCAGCGAGGTGGGGTTGGCAATGCCCCGGCCGGCGATGTCGGGGGCGGAGCCGTGCTGGGCCTGGCCGACGCACAGGGTGTCGGAGGCGTTGACGGAGCCGCCGAGGCCCAGGCTGCCGGAGAGTTCGGACGCCTTGTCGGAGAGGATGCCGCCGAACATGTTGGTGGTGACGATGACGTCGACCTGGCCGAGTCGGCGAGCCACTACGGCATCGATGCCGATGAGATCGCGCGCGCCGGTGCCATCGGCCAGATCCTGCACAGCATGGGCCCCACCTCGGCGACTTCCAGAGGACGGCGCTGCGCTGGGGCGTCCCCGTTTCTCTCGCGTACATCGCCTTCGCCCTGCTGACCGGCGCCCTCACGCTCACCTGACGCGAAAGGCCGTGGCAACTGGTCGATCCGGTGCCACGGCCCGTCGGCGGACTCCACGATGGGCCCAAAGGAAGTCCTGTGGCCCACCGGCAGGCGGAGTGACTCAGACACACCACTCAGGCGACGCTGATAGCCCCGGTGAGGAGCGCGAAGGCGATGTACGCGAGGGAGACGAGGACGCCCCAGCGCAGGGCGTGCCTCTGGAAGTCGCCCAGCTCCGCCTTGACGAGCCCGAGCAGGACCCACAGGGGCGCGCTGGTCGGTCCCATCATGTGCAAGATCTGGCCGATGGCGCCGGCGCGCGCGATCTCGTTGGCGGGGATGCCGTAGTGCGCAGCGGACTCGGCCAGGACCGGCACGACACCGAACCAGTAGGCGTCGTTGGACATGAAGAAGCCGAGCGGCAGTGCGAGGACGGCGGTGAACAGCGGGATGACATTGCCCCAGCCGTCGGGGACGATCGAAAGAGCCGCGTCGGCCATCGCCTTGATCATGCCGGAGTCGGTCATGATGCCGGTGAAGACGCCGGCCGCCAGGACCAGGATCATCACCGGGACCGCGTTGGCCGCCTGGCGCTTGATGAGGTCCTGCTGGTCGCCGATCTTGCGGATGTTGACGAGCAGGGCGATGACGAAGGCGACCATGAAGAGCACCAGGAGGTCGGCGACCTCGGCGATGAGCAGCACCATCAGCAGCAGAGTGAGACCTGCGTTGAACCACATGCGCCAGCCGGCGTTGATCGGCTCGAACGCCTCGCCGGAGGCGATCTCCAGCTTGTAGGCGGCCAGCTTCTCGGCGTCCAGCTTGCCGCGTTCGCGCAGGCCGAGCCAGTAGGCGACGGCGATGATGGTCAGGCTGGTCAGCGCCATCGGGCCGATCATGTGGACGAAGTACTCGGTGGCGCTCAGGTGCAGGACGCTGATGCCGCGGGTGGTGGCGCCGCCCCAGGGGGTGGTGCCGGAGATGGTGCCCAGCGCCATCGCGGCGAGCGTGGCGAGGATGAGCGGGTTGATGCCCAGGCGGCGGTAGATGGGCAGGAACGCCGAGCAGACGATCATGTAGCTGGTGGTGCCGTCGCCGTCGAGGGCGACGCACAGGGACAGTACGGCGGTGCCGACGATGATTTTGACCGGGTCGCCCTTGGTGGCGCGGATGATGGCCTGGACGATCGGCTCGAAGAGCTTGACCTCCATCATCAGGCCGAAGTAGAGGACGGCGAACAGCAACAGGGCGGCGGTGGGCGCGACCGTGTCCAGACCGTTCATGATCATGTCGCCGAGCTCGGTGCCCTTGCCCGCGACGATGGCGGCGACGATCGGCGTGAGCATGATGGCGGTGAAGGCGGAGAGGTGTTTGCGCATCACGAGCAGCATGAAGCTGCCCAGTGTGGCGAAGCCGAGGACGGCGAGCATCGTTGCTCCTTGGGGCAGGGCTGTGGGCCGCCGGTCGGACGGCGGCGCAGGACGGCGTGTGAGTCAGTGCGTGGCGGTCTGGGCAACGACCGCCGGCACATACAGGGCCGTACTCGGCTCGTGTGACGGATCGGTCATGGGGGCGTGCGGCTCCTGTGCGGCGGCTCGGCGGGCGCACGGTCGTGGTGGGCGGTGGCCCGGTGAAGGGCGTCAGGGGTGCGCCTGGCGTGGCTGGGACCTCCGGCGCGGTCAGTCGGAAGAGGCGGGTGGCTTGATCCCGCCCACTTCCGGACAACCGGTTTACCGGATTGCCGGTAGGTAACTAGAATCCGGCCATCGCGTCAATACCGAAGTGAGGAAATCGATGGCCGAACTCGCCAGGATCACGGTCGAACCACGTGAGCCACTGGCCGCCGAGGTCTCCCGCCGCCTGATCGACTACCTGATGTCCGGCGAGGTCCAGCCCGGCGACCGCATCCCGTCGGAGCGGCGGCTGACCGAGATGCTCGGGGTCAACCGTCCCACCGTACGCGAGGCCATCAAATCGCTCGGCTTCCTCGGCCTGCTGGAGATCCGCCAGTCCAGCGGCACGTACTTCCGCGGCGCCGACTCCGATGTGCTCTACCGCCTCTTCGAACTGGGTCTCGTCCTGGGTGAACGGGGCGCCCGCGACATGGTGCGTGCCCGCGCCGAGCTGGAGGTGGTCGTCGCCGGTCTGGCCGCCCAGGCGCGCGACGAGGCCGGTGTCGAACTGCTGCGGGCCCGACTGGCGGCCATGCGGGAGTGCCCGGACGAGGAGTTCCCCGAGGCGGACACCGCCTTCCATGCCGCCCTGGGCGAACTGGCCGCGAACACGGTGCTGCGGGACATGCTCAAGGGCATGCGCGCGATGATCCAGCGCGGCTGGGTGGAGCGCACTGGTGCCGTCCGGTCCCGCGAGGTGGCCTATGCCGACCACGTTCCGATCTACGAGGCGGTCGCGAAGGGTGACGCCGAGGCCGCCCGTGCGGCGATGGCTCAGCACATGGACGGAGCGTCCCGCCGCCTGATGGAGGCGCTGGAACAGCGCGAGGGGTAGCGGGAGCCGCGGGCTGCCGGGCCGGCCCCGGTGCCTCGCGGCACTCCCTGCCTCTAACCGGTTGACCGGTTGACCGGTTCAACTTAGAGTGGCGGCGCGGCACCGCGAGAACACGCTGCCGCCCCTATCCCGGGCCTGCCCCGGCCGTCCGTCACGGGCCACTCCCGTGCCGGCCGGAAAAGGCCCGCGGTCGGGACCCCTGCCGGTCCCCGCCTACCGGAAGAGGAAGAACCCGGTGATCGAATCCAAACCCCTGGTCGCGATGATCCATGCCGTGCCCGCCGCGCACCGCATCGCCCACGAGGCGTTCGCTCAGGAGTTCCCGCAGGCCACTGTCTGGAACGTGCTGGACGACCGTCTGCTGGTGGACGCCAACGCGGCCGACGGACTCACCGACGCACTGCGCCGGCGCATGCTCCGCCTGATCGGGCACGTGATGGACGGCGGGGCCCAAGGCCTGCTGCTGACCTGCTCCTCCTACGGGGAGGTCGTGGACACCGCCCGCGCGCTGTGGGACGTGCCCGTGCTGAAGTCGGACGAGTCGATGTTCAAGGCAGCTCTGGCCGGTCCGTACCGGCGCGTCGCCGTGGTCGCCTCGGTGCCGCCCGCCGTCCCGGCCGCCGTCGCCCAGCTCGAAGCGCTCGTCCCGGCGGTCCGTCCGGACCGTCCGGTGGACATCGTGACCGCCCTCAGCAAGGACGCCGCCGGCGCGGCCGACCCCGAGACGGCCGCCCGTCACCTGGCCGAGGCCCTGCGGGCCGCCGACGGTACTGACGTCGACGCGGTGCTGCTGGCCCAGTACTCGCTCACCCCGGCCCGCGACGCACTGGCCGACCTGCTGGGTGTGCCGGTACTGGACGGCGCGGGCGCCGCCGCACGGGAACTGCGCGGGCTGCTCCTGCCCGCCGAGCAGCCGGCCGTCCCGGCCCCGGCGGTCGCGCCGTGACCGCCGGGCTGCCCTGGCCGCTGGCCTACACCGTCTCCGGCAACGACTGCTCCGCGCCCATGCCGCTCGGCTTCGCCGCACCTCTGGCCGAGACCGTCGGCCCCCTGGCCGAGCTCGGCTACGACGGCGTGGAGGTCCAGGTCCGTGACAGCGGCGTACAGGATGCCGAAGCACTGGCGCGGGCCGTCGAGGCCGCCGGTCTGAAGGTGCTGGGCATCGGCACCGGACCGGTCGCCGCACAGGACCGTCTGACACTGACCGACCCCTCGCCGGACGTCCGACGGCACGCCCTGTTCCGCCTGCTGGGCGCGGCCCGCCTCGCCGGTGAACTCGGTGTACCGGTCACCCTCGGACAGACCCGCGGCACCTTCCTGCCCGGACTCGAGGACATGCAGCGCCTGTGGGCCGAGCGCGCCGTGCAGCACCTGGCCGAAGAGGCCGCCGGCCGCGGCAGCCGGCTGCTGCTGGAACCGCAGTCACGCGCCAACACCTCGCTGTGGAACACCCCGGCCGAGGCCCTCGCCGCCCCCGCCACGCTAGACGCCCCGGCCGGACTGGTGCTGGACACCCACCACCTCGAAGCCGAAGGCATCGACGCGGTACGGGCCGTCGCGGACCACGCCCGCGTCACCGGCTGCCTGCAACTCGCGGCGCCCTCGACGCGGGGTCCCCTGACCATCGGTGACCCCCGCCTCCCCGCCCTGTTCACCGCTCTGCGCACCGGCGGGTTCACCGGCTGGCTGACCCTGGAGCACACCCAGGACGGCGACAGCCGCAAGGCCGCCGCCCGCTCCTGGACCGCGCTCACCGACGCGGCGGCCGTGCTGTCCTGACCCGTCTCCCCACCACCCCCCCTTCTTCGAGAGGAACCCGCACCATGAGCAGCAAGACCTACCGCCTCGGCGTCCTTGAGGGCGACGGCATCGGCCCCGAGATCGTCCCGTCCTCCGTCGAGATCGCCACCGCCGCCGCCCAGGCCGCCGGCGTCTCCGTCGACTGGGTGACCCTGCCGCTGGGCGCCGCTGCGATCGAGACCCACGGCACCCCGGTCCCCGAGGAGACCAAGGAAGCCCTCGCCGGTCTGGACGGCTGGTACCTCGGCCCGCACGACTCGGTGTCCTACCCCGAGCCGCACAAGTCCGCGCTCAACCCCTCGGGCACCCTGCGCAAGCACTTCCAGCTCTTCGCCAACATCCGCCCCGCCAAGTCCTTCCCCGGCGCGAAGGCCGTCTGCGACAACGCCGACCTGGTCATCGTCCGCGAGAACACCGAAGGCTTCTACGCCGACCGCAACACCTTCGCGGGCACCGGCGAGTTCATGCCCACTGCGGACACGGCGATCATGCTGGGCATCATCACCCGCGAGGCCACCGAGCGCGTCGCCCGCGTCGCCTTCGACCTGGCCCGCTCGCGCCGCAAGAAGCTCACCATCGTCCACAAGGCCAACGTCCTCAAGCTGACCACCGGCCTGTTCCGCACCGTGTGCCAGGAAGTCGCCAAGGACTACCCGGACGTCGCCGTGGACGACTTCCACATCGACGCCATGACCGTCCACCTGGTCCGCCGCGCCCAGGACTTCGACGTCATCGTCACCGAGAACATGTTCGGCGACATCCTCTCCGACCTGGCCGGCGAGATCTCCGGCTCACTCGGCACGGCTCCGTCGATCAACTCCTCGGCCACCACGGCCATGGCCCAGGCGTCCCACGGTTCGGCCCCCGACATCGCCGGGCAGAACATCGCCAACCCGGTCGCCATGATCCTCTCCGGCGCCATGCTCTTCGAGTGGCTCGGCGCCAAGCACGGTGACGAGAAGCTCGCCACCGTCGCGAAGATCATCGACAAGGGCGTGGCCGACGCGATCGCCGCCGGCACCGCCACCTGCGACCTCGGCGGCTCCGCCTCCACCAGCGAGTTCACCGCCGCCGTCATCAAGGCCATCGGCGCCGGCCAGAACTGACCCACCCGCTCCGGGGCGGGCAACTCCCCGTCCGCCCGCCCCGGTTCCACTCCGCCCGCACGCCCGAGGAGAGACCCCCGACCATGACCCTGCGCATCGGCTGCCTAGCCGACGACTTCACCGGCGGCACCGACGTCGCCGCGGCCTTCCGGCGTGCGGGCCTGCGCACCGCCCTGGTCTTCGGCGCCCCGGACGACACCACCGTGCTCCCGGCGGACTGCGACGCCGCCGTGGTCGCCCTCAAGTCCCGTTCCACCCCGGCCAACGAGGCGGTCGCCGACTCGCTGGCCGCCCAGCGCTGGCTGTGGGACAAGGGCGCGGCCCAGGTCTACTTCAAGTACTGCTCCACCTTCGATTCCACCCCGCACGGCAACATCGGCCCGGTCACCGACGCCCTGATGGATGCTGCGGGTGCCGCTGTCACCCTGCACTGCCCGGCCTCCCCGCCCAACGGCCGCACCGTCTACCAGGGCCACCTGTTCGTCCACGACCAACTGCTCTCCGACTCGCCACTGCGCCACCACCCCCTCAACCCGATGACGGACTCCGCGCTGGTGCGGCTGCTGTCCGCGCAGACCCCGCACAAGGCCGCCCTCATCGACTGGGGCACGGTACGCCAGGGTGTCGAGGCCGCCCGGGACGCCATCGTGGCCCATCGGCAGGCCGGTGTCCGGCACATCATCGCCGACGCCCTGACCGACGACGACCTGGCCGTGCTCGGCGCCGCCGCACTCGAACTCTCCGTCGTCGCCGGCGCCGCGGGCCTGGCCGAGGGACTCGGACACGCCTACCCCGCCACCGGAGCGGCCACCGCCGAGCCGCTGCCGTGCGAAGGGCGTGCCGCCGTGCTGGCCGGCAGCTGCTCCGCCCGCACCCTGGAACAGATCGCCCAGTTCTACGCCGCCGGCCTGCCCTCCCTCCACCTCGACGTCCTCGCCGCCGCCACCGGCCGCGACGTCACCGGCGAGGCACTGGCCTGGTACGCGGAACAGGACCCCGACCTGCCGGTCCTGATCTACGCCTCCGCCTCGCCCGAGGAACTCGCCGCCGTCCAGGCCCAGCTCGGTGTCGCCGAAGCCGCCGCACAGGTCGAGGAACTGCTCGGCACACTCGCCTCCCACCTCGTCGAACGCGGTGTGCGCCGACTGCTCGTCGCGGGCGGGGAGACCTCCGGCGCCGTCACCACCGCCCTCGGCGTCCGCGCCGTACTCGTCGGCGCGGAGGCCGACCCCGGCGTGCCCTGGACATACGCCACCACCGAGTCCGGGGACCTCGCCCTGATGCTCAAGTCCGGCAACTTCGGCGCCCCAGACCTGTTCACCCGCGCCCTCACCACCACGGCCGGGGAGGCCAGGTGAGCGCCTACACCGACGAGTCCGCCGCCCGCGCACTCATCGTCCGTACCGCGCGCTCGCTGTTCACCCGTGGCCTGACCCACGGTTCCACCGGCAACCTCTCCGTCCGTCTGGCCGACGGCAGCCTGCTGCTCACGTCCACCGGGTCCAGCCTCGGCACCGTCGAGGCGGCCGAACTGTCCCGCACCGACCTGGACGGCAAGCACCTCGACGGCCCCCGGCCCACCAAGGAGGCGTTCCTGCACGCCGCCTTCTACCGGGCCCGGCCGGGCGCCCACGCGGTCGTGCACCTGCACTCCACCCACGCCGCCGCAGTCTCCTGCCTCGCTGATGTGAACGCCGACGACGCCCTGCCCCCGCTCACCGCGTACTACGCCATGCGCGTCGGCACCCTGCCGCTCCTGCCGTACCACGCCCCTGGCGACAGCAGCCTGGAACCGCTCGCCGAGCAAACGGCCCGCACCCACCACGCCGTCCTCCTCGCCAACCACGGCCCCGTCATCGCCGGCGCGAGCCTGGAGGCGGCCGCCGACGCGATCGAGGAACTGGAGGAGACCGCCAAACTCCACCTCCTCCTGAGGGGACACGCCACCCACCCCCTCACCCCCGAGCAGGCTGCCGCGCTCGCCCCCACATCCCCCTGACGGCCGGATGAGAAGCGGGCGCGGCAGCCCCCAGCGAGAAGGAGTCCCCATGCCCGAAACAGTGACCCCCGTCCCCACCGCCGACCTCGTCGACCAATACGGCACCGCACTGCGCGTTTGTGACCTGCAGTTCCGCCAGTTCGGCGGGCACCGCGGCTTCGCCGGACCGGTTCGCACCGTCTCTTGTCACGAGGACAACGGCCTGCTGCGCGACCTGCTGCGCACCCCGGGCGACGGTGCCGTCCTGGTCGTCGACGGAGCCGGTTCCCTGCGCACCGCCCTGGTCGGCGACCTCATCGCAGGCGCCGCCCAGGACAACGGCTGGGCCGGCCTGGTCCTGCACGGCGCCGTCCGTGACAGCGTCGCCCTCGCCGGGCTCCGGCTCGGCATCAAGGCGCTGGGCACCATCCCGCGCAAGAGCGCCAAGGATGCCGCCGGAGCAGTCGACGTCCCCGTCACCTTCGGCGGTGTCACCTTCCGCCCCGGCGACATCCTGCACGCCGACGACGACGGCATCGTCCTCCTTCCCGACCGCACCTGACCACACGATTGGGTAGCCAGTGCTCCTGAAAACCTTCGGCTGGTCGTTCGCGGTCACCGCGCTCGGCCTGGTCGCGGCGGCCTTCTACGGGGGGTGGACCGCCTTCGGCATCGTGGCGATCCTCTCCATCCTGGAAATCTCGCTGTCCTTCGACAACGCGGTGGTCAACGCCGGAATCCTGAAGAAGATGAACGCCTTCTGGCAGAAGATCTTCCTCACCCTCGGCATCCTGATCGCCGTCTTCGGTATGCGCCTGGTCTTCCCCGTCGTCATCGTCGCCGCCAGCGCCCAGCTGGGGCCGATCGAGGCCGTCGACCTCGCCCTCACCGACAAGGACCGCTACCAGCAGCTGGTCACCGACGCACACCCGTCGATCGCCGCGTTCGGCGGTATGTTCCTGCTGATGATCTTCCTCGACTTCATCTTCGAGGACCGGGACATCAAGTGGCTCACCTGGATCGAGCGCCCGCTCGCCAAGCTGGGCAAGGTCGACATGCTGTCGGTCTGCATCGCCCTGGCCGTGCTGCTCATCGCCTCGACGACGGTGGCCACCCACGCCCACCAGCACGGCGGCGCGCACGTCGACAAGACCGAGACGGTGCTGCTGGCGGGTATCGCGGGTCTGATCACCTATCTCATCGTCGGCGGCCTCTCCAGCTACTTTGAGAACAAACTCGAAGAGGAGGAGGAACGCGAGCACGAGGAGGAACAAGCCGCCCGCACCGGCAAGCCCAAGTCGCCCGTCAAGCTGGCCGGCCAGGCCGCGTTCTTCATGTTCCTCTACCTGGAGGTCCTGGACGCGTCCTTCTCCTTCGACGGCGTGATCGGTGCCTTCGCCATCACCAACGACATCGTGCTGATGGCCCTCGGCCTGGGCATCGGCGCCATGTACGTGCGGTCCCTGACCGTCTACCTGGTCCGCCAGGGCACCCTCGACGACTACGTCTACCTGGAGCACGGCGCGCACTACGCGATCGGCGCCCTCGCCGTGATCCTCCTGGTCACCATCCAGTACGAGATCAACGAGGTCATCACCGGCCTGATCGGCGTCGTCCTCATCGGCGCCTCCTTCTGGTCCTCCATCCGCCGCAATAAGCGGCTGGCCGAGGCTGAAGCCGACAGCGAGGGGACGAAGGCCGCCTCGCTGGCCTGACCGACTTCAACGAGCACGCTCCCCACGACACGGCCTACCGGGGCAGCTTCGCGGTCTTGCCCGGGCCCAGTCGGCCTCCCTGTCCCGGTAGGCGTGATCGTGGGCCGAACCGAGAACCCGGTCACGCGCCCGGACAGCGCCCTGGGCCGGCTCGCGAGCCACCTCCGGCGGTGCAGAGCCCGTGCCAGCCTGGCTGCGATCTCTCGGGTTGGTGTCAGTGGTGGTGAGAGTCGGTCGCGCTGGTCCAGGGGTTGGTGTTACGGGGCTGGTCAGTGGGTGTTTTTGGGTGGGTGGGCTGCTGTCATGAGGTGAGAGATTGAGGGGTGGGATCGCTGTCGTGGGGCTTTATCGCATGGCAGCTGATGCTGTCTCAGGTTTGAGAGTTCTTATGCGTTGAGGTGGGCCGGGCCGGTGTGATCGTGGGGTGGATCAAGAGGTAAGGGCCGGTCGTGGGCCTGTGCTGTCCCGGGGGTTGGTGGTGCGTCGTTTGCTGGAGCGGCAGCAGGCGGGGGAGCTGGCCACGCGGCATGTGCGTGCGGTCGCTGAGACGGTGGGGGTTTCGGAGCGTACGGTGTGGCGCTGGCTGGAGCAGGCCAAGACGACCGGGCAGCTGGAGGCCGGGGTCCGGCAAGGGTATGCGGTGTCGGACGAGGTGTGGGTACTGCTGGGCGAGGTCGGAGGGAATGTCGCTGAGCTCAGGCGCCGGCTGGCCGCTGCCAGCGGCGGGGCCTCGGTGCCGTCGGCGTCGACACTGCACCGGGTGATCCGCAGGGACCGCCGGGCGGGGCGGGCTTTGCTGGTCGAGCGGGAGCCCGAGGTGGCCGGGCCGAGCAGGCTGGATCCGCTCAGCGAGCTGGGCCTCAACATCGTGGCCGGCCAAGGCACCGGCGGGCAGGTTTTTCTGCGGGAGCAGAAGCATCTGGCGCAGGTCCCGGTCCTGGTGCCGGGCGCCCAGGTGGTGCACACCTCCGCTGTGCGGTCGGTGCTGCGGACGGTCGCGCACGCGGCCGCGGTGGGGGCGGTGGTGTGTCTGTACGGCGACGCCGGCCAGGGCAAGACCGTCGCGTTGCAGTACGCCCTGTCCCAGCTGCCGCACCCGGCCAGGGTCCGTCGGGTCCACGTCGGTGTGCACCCGACGGTTCCCGAACTGCGCCGGGTGCTCGCGGACGCCCTCGAGCTGGGCAGGCGTCTGCCGCGCGGTGCGGGGGAGGCCGACCTGTGAAGTTCCCCCCGTGGCCTGGACAGCCTGATACTGGGACGACAGGTCCCGGAGGAAGCAGTTCCAGGTAGTGAGCAAGAAGAGCAACACGAGTAAGCGGTACACGGCCGAGTTCAAGCGGGACGCGGTCGCGCTGGTCCATTCCTCCGGGAAGACGGTGACCGAGGTCGCCCGGGAGATCGGGGTGAGCCCGGAGGGCCTGCGGAACTGGGTGAACCAGGACAAGGCAGACCGGGGGGCAGGGGCCTACCGGTGCGCTGACCAGCGACGAGAGGGAAGAGCTGCGCCGACTGCGGCGGCAGAACCGGGAACAGCAGCAGACGATCGAGGTCCTGAAAAAAGCCGCGGCCTTCTTCGCCAGGGAGTCGACGAAGTAGCCGTGCGCTACGCGTTCATCGATGCGGAGAAGGCCACCGAGAACAACCCCGGTGGTCACAGTGTCGCCCTGCTGTGCCGGGTGCTCGGCGTGTCCCGCTCCGGCTACTACGCCCATCTCGCCTCCCGCGAGACCGCCCGGGAACGGGCCCGCAGGGAAGAGGAGACAGTCGCCGAGATCCGGCGTGTCCACGCCTCTTCCCGCCGCGCGTACGGAGCTCCCAGGATCACGGCAGCCTTGCGCAGGCAGGGGCACCGGATCAACCACAAGCGGGTGGAGCGGCTCATGCGCGAGCACGACATCCGCGGGATCACCCGCAGACGGCGCCGGGGTCTGACCCGACCGGACCGCAGGGCGGCCCCGTCGCCGGATCTGGTGGGCCGGGACTTCACCGCGGCCGAGCCCGGCACGAAGCTGGTGTCCGACATCACCTACCTGCCCACGCTCGCCGGCTGGTGGTATCTGGCCACCGTGATCGACCTGGCTACCCGTGAGGTCGTCGGCTATGCGATGGCCGACCATCACCGGGCCGGCCTGGTCGTCGACGTGCTGAGGATGGCCGCCGGCCGGGGTGATCTGAAGGAGGGCTGCATCGCCCACTCGGACCGCGGAGCGGAATACACCTCACGTGAATACCGCGCTGTCATACGGGAGTTGAGGCTGCGGCAAAGTATGGGCAGAACGGGCTCATGTTACGATAACGCCGCGGCTGAAAGCTTCTTCGGCCTACTGAAGGCAGAGATCGGGACCACCGTCTGGGAGTCCCAAGAGCAGGCCCGCGCCGATGTCTTCCGCTTCATCGAGGTCGAGTACAACCGCACCCGCCTGCGGAAGCATCCCGTCTACGGATACGTCACCCCGGTCGAAACCCGGACCCTGACGGCACAAGCTCTCGCCCCCGCAGCGTAACCACCCGCTGTCCACGGCCAGGGGGGAACTTCAGACCTCGCCCCCCACACCACCCTGCGCATCAAAGTCGGCTCCGCCAAAATCCAGGCCCTGCGCGCCTCCCTGTACAAAAAGCTCGACCTTCCCGGCGAGGCCCCCCTCAACAGCACCCGCTGCGAAACCATCCTCAAGGAAGCCCTGTCGGAAACCCCGCGCGTCCTGGTCGTCGACGAAGCCCAGTGGCTGGACACCCGGGCCTTCGAATTCATCCGCGAGCTTTGGGACGACGAGGACACCCGCCTCGCCGTCGTCCTGGTCGGCGCCGAGACCTGCTACCAGAAGATCAAGAACCGTCCGGCGCTGGATTCCCGCATCCTCGTCTGGCAGCGCTACAAGCCCCTCACACCCGCCGAAGTCCTCACCGTCATCCCCAAGTACCACCCGCTGTGGGCGGACGTACCCGCAGACGAACTGCTGTGGATCGACGACGTCGCCTGCCACGGCAACTTCCGCCAATGGGCCAAAATCACCTACCTGCTCTGGGACGAGCACGGCGGCACCGACGCGAAGGGTCCCGGTAGCGCGGGTCCGCCGCAACCGGCTGCGCCAGAGGGCGCAGCCGCACCGTTTCCTCCCTACAGCCGGGACCTGGTGCGCGCCGTCCTCAGTCGCCTCGACCCCACCCAACGCCACGTCGACTGAAGGCCCTGTCACGTATGGCCCACCGTAGCCGTCCAGGGGCCGTGCTGCCCGAAACCGAACTGGGCAGCCAGCCAGGCCCGGCGCCTCGTAGGGGCAGGCGGGGCTGCTGTCCGTGGCCTCCGCGATCATGGGGGTGAATCGGACGGCAGGGCGTCGCCCGACGGGGTGGGAGGGGCCGGGTCAACGGCGGGCGTGGCAGCACATAGTGGGCGCTCGTGTCGTACCCGTTCGATGTGTCCCAGGCCTCCATTCGCGTCAATGTCGATGATCTTGCCCAGCAACTCGTCTTCGCGCCGGCGCCGCATCGACTCCGTGTGGAAGCGGGAGATACCGGCGAGCGTCTCGTTGAAGCTCCGGGTCACCGCCAGGAGCACCCCGGGCAGCACCGAGACGAGCACTACCCATAACGCGGCATGACCGATCGCTGACATCAGGAACGGTTCGCGATCACTTCTGGCTGGCTCGGCGGCGCAGTTCGTCGAGGCGGGCTTCGGCGGCTTCGGCTGCCCTGGGGCCTGGTGAGCTGGTATAGCGAGTCAGCACTTGTGGCGGGATGACTCGGAGCCGGACGAGGTGCTCGAGAACTATGACTGCAGCTTCGTGTGCCGGAGACAGGAAAGGCACGTTCACATCTTTTATGGGATTGAGTAGTTCGAGCGGATGCTCTCGGACACGGACCGCATGGTCGACTGCATCGGCGAGGCGTTGTGACTTCGCTGCGTCCATCTCGGCTGTGCTCTCGTGCCAGTACGAGCCGTCGAATTCGAGAACAAGAGAGAGTTCCGGGATGTACATGTCCACCCGTTCGATGCCCTTGGCGGTGCGGATGGTGCGGCGGTCGGGATCCAGAGGGAGGACGACCGACAGCTCCGCGGCCAGCCGCACCTCCTGGGCGGAGGTTCCCGGGATGTTGCAGTGGGGGCAGCCCGTGCCGCCCCTTGTGCGGTTTGCGACGGTGGCGATCCAGGCATGCTCCCGGTTGATCGGACAGATCCAGTGGACCTTCATGCTGCTGCCCGAGGTCAGCTCTGCTGCGCTGATCTTGGATCTGACCGGATCGAGCTGGACGGCCAGATCGGGGCGCACGGCGAGAAGGCTGCTGGTGGTGGACACTTTGTTTCCGGCACAGTAAGGGCAGCCCTGCCCACTGGCTCGTTTGTAGACCCGAGCTTGCCAGCGGTGGTCGGGCCCCTTCCGGCATAACCAGTGGACGATCCGGCTGGAGCCGACCGATACGTCGCGCGGGCTGAGCGCGCCGTTGCGCTCGTGGTCCCACTGGCGGGCAATATCAGGCCGGTTGCTCGCCAGGCGGTTAACGTCCCACACCCGGGCTCCGCTGCAGAAGGGGCATCGAGACCCCTTGCCGACCCGGTTGTTCGGACTGGCCGTCCAGCGGTGCTCCGGGTGACTCCGGCAGAACCAGGCCAGGACCCGGTTGTCCTGGGCGAAGATCTCGTGGGCCGTCGTGCCGTTGACCGGCGCGTCGAACTCCAGTGCCACGTCGGGGGCGACTTCGGCGAGACTGTGCTCGCGAGCCAGACGCTTGCGTGCGCAGTACGGGCAGCCCTGCGGGCGGGTCGCATTGGTCCGGGAGTTCACGCTCATGTCGTAGTCCGGGTGTCCCGCCAGGCACCGCCACCAGGCCACGCTCTTGCTGCCGTTGAGCACCTCTGAGGCGGTGAATCCGGAACGTTCCGGGTTGAGATCCTTGGCTACGTCTGGAGAGATGGCGGCCAGGCTTCGCTCAAAGGGCACCTGTCCGCTGAGGCGTTTGCCTCGGCAGGCTGGGCAACCGGTGGACTGCGGCTTGGTGCGATTGTTGACCGTTGCGGACCATTCGTGAGCAGGGTTCGCAGAGCATTGCCACCACACCTTGGTCTTCCAGCTGTAGGGCACCTCCTCTGCTGTCAGTCCCTCATTGCGCTCAGGGTGGAACTCCTTGGCGACGGGATGCTCGCCCAGGTTTCGCCGAACGGTCTTCGGCAGCGATGCGCGTAACACGGTGTCTTCTCCTCAGGGGCAAGTCAGTCCCTCAGCCCTCAGGATCGAACCCAAGAGGCCGCCGGGCCGACGAAGTTGAAGACAGACCGTAGAGTGAATTCGAAGAAGTCACAAACCGGCTGGTGGTTCCCTGTCGATTGCCCGCGCCCTGCCCCAAACGCAACCTGCTGACCAGAACGCCGTTCTGTTGTAAGTAGCTGTTGTCGTTCCGGTCTTGAGAGGCGGGCGTCGAACGGGAGTCTCGATCGGGTGATCGCGGCGGACTGCGGGCATGAAGGCAGGGCCTC
>NZ_JBHYVC010000097.1:0-18267 GCF_042749965.1 Streptomyces sp. NPDC059454
AGACAGGCTCGGTAGCTCGCTGGGCTCATAACCCAGAGGTCGCAGGTTCAAATCCTGTCCCCGCTACTGAAGGCCGAGGGCCGGAATCCGACAGGGTTCCGGCCCTCGGCGTTTGCCGTCGCGCACGAGAAAGAGCCCCGGGCACCAGATGGTGCCGGGGCTCTCGCCCGTACATGGGAGGCTCCGTTACGCAGCCGCGCAGTTCGGGCAGACTCCGCGGTACGTCACCTCGACGTCGGAGACCGTGAAGCCGAAGCGCTCCGTGTCGGGGAGGTCGGCCAGCGGATTGCCGGTCGGGTGGACGTCGCGGATCGCGCCGCACTGCGCGCACACCAGGTGGTGGTGCGGGCGGTGGGCGTTGGGGTCGTACCGCTTGGCCCGCTTGTCCGTGGCGACCTCCAGCACCTCGCCGAGCGAGACCAGCTCGCCCAGGGTGTTGTAGACGGTCGCGCGGGAGATCTCGGGCAGCTTGGCGACGGCCCTGGCGTGCACCTCGTCGGCCGTCAGGTGGACGTGTTCGCCGTCGAGGACCTCGGCCACGACACGGCGCTGTGCGGTCATCCGCCATCCACGTCCACGGAGCCGTTCCAGAAGGTCACTCATAGGCACCAGCCTAACAGCAGGGGGACGAGAATCCCGAACGGGTGTGACTTTGGAGCTTTACTTGACTTAGACATTGTCCATTGTAGGATCGGGATCGGAATTGGCCAAGGCACAGGTTGGTCAGTAATGACGCAGGAGGCGCACGTGACGCAGGGACCGCTCACTACGGAGGCCGGTGCCCCGGTTGCCGACAACCAGAACAGTGAGACCGCGGGCGTCGGTGGCCCGGTCCTCGTTCAGGACCAGCTCCTCATCGAGAAGCTGGCCCACTTCAACCGTGAGCGCATCCCGGAGCGTGTGGTGCACGCCCGCGGCGCCGGCGCCTACGGCACCTTCACGGTGACCGCCGACGTCACGCGGTACACGCGGGCCGCGTTCCTCTCCGAGGTCGGCAAGCAGACGGAGACCTTCCTGCGCTTCTCGACGGTGGCCGGCAACCTGGGCGCCGCGGACGCCGTGCGCGACCCGCGCGGTTTCGCGCTGAAGTTCTACACCGAGGAGGGCAACTACGACCTCGTCGGCAACAACACCCCGGTGTTCTTCATCCGGGACGCGATCAAGTTCCCGGACTTCATCCACACCCAGAAGCGCGACCCGTACACGGGCTCGACGGAGGCGGACAACGTCTTCGACTTCTGGGGCCTGTCGCCGGAGTCCACGCACCAGGTGACCTGGCTGTTCGGTGACCGCGGCATCCCGGCGTCGTACCGCCACATGGACGGCTTCGGCTCGCACACCTACCAGTGGAACAACGAGGCCGGCGAGGCCTTCTGGGTCAAGTACCACTTCAAGACGGACCAGGGCATCAAGAACCTGACCGCCGAGGAGGCCGAGATCCTCGCGGGCAAGGACCCCGACTCCCACCAGCGGGACCTGCGCGAGGCCATCGAGCGCGGCGAGTTCCCGTCCTGGACCGTCTACGTCCAGGTGATGCCGGCGGCCGAGGCGGCCACGTACCGCTTCAACCCGTTCGACCTGACCAAGGTCTGGCCGCACGCGGACTACCCGCTGATCGAGTTCGGCAAGCTGGAGCTCAACCGCAACCCGGAGAACATCTTCGCCGAGGTCGAGCAGTCCGCCTTCAGCCCCGCCCACTTCGTGCCGGGCATCGGTCCCTCCCCGGACAAGATGCTCCAGGGCCGCCTCTTCGGCTACAGCGACGCCCAGCGCTACCGCATCGGCATCAACGCCGACCAGTTGCCGGTGAACCGCCCGCACGCCACCGAGGCGCGCACCAACTCCCGTGACGGCTACCTGTACGACGGCCGCCACAAGGGTGCGAAGAACTACGAGCCGAACAGCTTCGGCGGCCCGACCCAGACGGGGCGTCCGCTGTGGCAGCCCGTCGCCGTGACCGGCGTCACCGGTGAGACGGTCACGCCCGTCCACGCCGAGGACAACGACTTCGTGCAGGCGGGCAACCTGTACCGGCTGATGACGGAGGAGGAGAAGGAGCGCCTGGTGAACAACCTGGCGAACGCCATCTCCGGGGTCACGCGTGACGAGATCGCCGACCGCGCGATCAACAACTTCCGTCAGGCGGACGAGGACTTCGGCAAGCGGCTGGAGGCCGCGGTCCAGGCCCTGCGCGGCTGATACCAGCGCTGGACCGCTTGCCGAAACACGGGCCGGACCCCCTCGGGGTCCGGCCCGTCTCGCATGTCACTACGCCGGTACCTGCTGGGCCCGCCGCTCCGGCGCCCAGCAGCGGATGATGTCGCGGACCGAGACGATGCCGGTGGGTCCTCCCCGGTCGAGGACGATCAGATGGCGGAAACCGCCGTGGGTCATGGCGACAGCGGCCTCCTCCAGGGTCCAGGACGGGGCGGCGAACACGACGTCGGTGGTGGTGTGGGCGTGGGCGCGCTCGGTGTCGGGGTCCTGGCCGAGCCCGACGGAGTTGAGTACGTCCCGCTCGGTGAGGATGCCGATGCCGGTGCCGTCGGGATCGAGGACCACGGCCGCGCCCACCCGGCGGGCGGACATCAGGGCGGCGGCCTGGCGAAGGGTGTGGGCGGGGCCGATGGTGAGGACCACGGTGCTCATGGCGTCACGGACGAGCATGGATGGAGCCACCTCCTACCGGAAAACGCGAGGACACGGGCCTGGGAGCCCGTTCGTTCGCGATTTCACAAGTTCACAAGTGGGGGGACTCCCAGAGTGGCAGGCAAAGCGGGGGTCAACAAGAGGGCGCGTGCGGCCGATCGGGGGCGCGCACGCTCACCCCGTGCCGCTCAGTAACGCTGGTTGAGGTACCCCAGCAACTCGTCGTGCAGCAGCCCGTTCGACGCGGCCGCGTTGCCGCTGTGTGGTCCCGGACGGCCGTCGAGTCCGGTGAAACTGCCGCCCGCCTCCGCGACCACGATCGCGGTGGCCGCCATGTCCCACAGCGACAACTCCGGCTCGGCGCACAGGTCCACCGACCCCTCGGCGACCATCATGTACGGCCAGAAGTCGCCGTACGCGCGCGTGCGCCACACCTCACGGGTGAGGTCGAGGAAGCCGTCAAGGCGGCCCTGCTCCTCCCAGCCGCTGAGCGAGGAGTACGCGAAGGAGGCGTCGGAGAGCTCGGAGACGCGGGAGACCTGCAGCCGGGAGGCCGACGACAGACTGCGGCCCGCGAAGGCGCCGTGCCCCTGCGCGGCCCACCAGCGGCGGCCGAGGGCGGGGGCGGACACCACGCCGACGACCGGCTGGAAGCCTCCCTCGCCGGCCTCCATCAGGGAGATCAGCGTGGCCCACACGGGAACCCCGCGCACGTAGTTCTTGGTGCCGTCGATCGGGTCGATCACCCAGCGCCGGGGTCCCGTGCCCTCCACCCCGTACTCCTCGCCCAGGACCGCGTCCCTCGGGCGGGCGCGCTTGAGGTGGCCGCGGATGAGTTCCTCGGCGGCCTTGTCCGCCTCGCTCACCGGCGTCATGTCCGGTTTGGTCTCCACCTTGAGATCGAGAGCCTTGAACCGTTCCATCGTCGCGGCGTCGGCGGCGTCCGCCAGGACATGGGCGAGACGCAGGTCGTCGAGGTAGTCGGGCATGCAACGAACGGTATCTGCCGAGGTCGGTGCGGGGCTACCGGGGGCGGGGCCCGAGAACCCTTGACAGTGCCCGACGGCGCGTCAAACCTGACCGCAGGACCGGCCGCTCGCCCCGAGGGAGGCGAAGATGCCTGCAGCGCGGGAATCCCTGCTGGACGCCGCTTGCACGGCACTGGCGCGTCGCCCGTGGTCCGCGGTGCGGATGGTGGACGTGGCAGCCGCGGCCGGAGTCTCCCGCCAGACGCTGTACAACGAGTTCGGCAGCAAGGACGGACTCGCCCGGGCCCTCGTCCGCAGGGAGGCCGACGGCTACCTCGCCGGCGTCGACCGCGCCCTCACCGGCCATGTGGACCCGCGCGACCGGCTGACCGCGACCGCCGAGTGGACCACCGCCAGCGCCCGTGAGAACGCCCTGGTCCGCGCCATGCTCACCGGCTGCTGGGGCGAACGCCTGCCCGCCCCGGGCCTCGCGGCCGTAGCGTCCGGCTCCGCCGTGCCCGCGCAGCGCCGCGCCGACGGCCCGCTGCCCTCCCCCGCCGACTTCGTCGCCCTCGTCCGCGACCGTGCCGTCGCCGTCCTGGCCGGCCCCGGCGTCCCCCGGTCCGACATCGCCGACCTGGCCCGGTCCTGCGAACTGGTGGTCCGCCTCGCCCTGTCCTGCGTCGCCGCGCCCCCGGCCGGCAACGGCATCGCCGACCTGGTGCGCGGCGTCCTGCACCGGCTCCCGGTGGTGCCGTAGCGGGATTCAGTGTGCGGACCCCGACAGCTGCAGCCCGATCACGCCGACGATCACGAACGTGATCGACACGATCTTCAGCGTCGACACCAGGTCCCCGAGGAACACCATCCCGTAGATGGCCGTCCCCGCCGCGCCGATGCCCGTCCACACCGCGTACGCGGGTCCCACGTCCAACTTCTTCAGCGCCAGCGTCAGCAGCCCGAAGCTGCCCAGCGCGAACGCGCAGAACGCGACGGTCGGCCACAGCCGGGTGAAGCCGTGCGACAGCTTCAGGCACACGGCGAAGCCGGTCTCGAGCAACCCGGCCACGATGACCAGCAGCCACGCCATGTGTCGTCCTCCCGCATTCCCCACGTACAGTGACCGCTTCGTCAGGTTCGACGGGTTCGGGTCCGGCTCGGTGCGATTATGCACTTACCGTCCGGAGGCCACGACAAACACCG
Organism: Streptomyces sp. NPDC059454; assembly: GCF_042749965.1. NCBI lineage: Bacteria > Bacillati > Actinomycetota > Actinomycetes > Kitasatosporales > Streptomycetaceae > Streptomyces > Streptomyces sp. NPDC059454. The sequence goes on from NZ_JBHYVC010000097.1 coordinate 4,821, forward strand.
TGGAGGTCAGTCGCCCTCCGTGCGCTCCCGCGCCGCCAGCAGCCGCCGCAGCGAGTACAGCCGCGCCGGATCCGCGTGCCCCTCGGCCACCCACGCGTCCAGCGCGCAGTCCGGCTCGTCGTGACTGCACGCGCGCGGACAGCCCTCCGTGCCCGACTCGAGATCGGGGAAGGCGTGGATCACCCGGGACGGGTCGACATGGGCGAGTCCGAAGGACCGCACCCCCGGAGTGTCGATCACCCAGCCCCCGGCACCCGACAGCGGCAGCGCCAGCGCGGACGTCGTCGTGTGCCGCCCCCGCCCGGTCACCGCGTTCACGTGTCCGGTCGTACGCCGCCGTTCCTCCGGCACCAGCGCGTTGACCAGGGTCGTCTTCCCGACCCCGGAGTGCCCCACGAACGCGGTGATCCGGCCGTCCAGCTGCTCGAGCACCCGGTCCGCCGCCTCGCCGCTCTCCAGTTCCGCGCGGCTGGTCACGACGTACGGGATGTCGAGGTCGCCGTACAGCTCCAGCATCTTGTCCGGCGGCGCGAGGTCCGACTTGGTCAGCACCAGCAGCGGCTCGAGACCGCCGTCGTACGCCGCGACCAGGCAGCGGTCGATCAGCCGCGGGCGGGGTTCGGGGTCGGCGAGGGCGGTGACGACGGCGAGCTGGTCGGCGTTGGCGACGACGACCCGCTCGTAGGGGTCGTCGTCGTCCGCGGTGCGGCGCAGTACCGACGCGCGCTCCTCGATCCGCACGATCCGCGCGAGCGTGTCCTTCTTCCCGGACAGGTCGCCCACGATCGCCACCCGGTCGCCGACCACCGCCGCCTTGCGGCCCAGCTCACGGGCCTTCATCGCCAGCACGATCCGGTCGTCGACGAGGCAGGTCAGCCGGCCCCGGTCGACGGTGAGGACCAGGCCCGAGGCCGCGTCCTCGTGCTTGGGCCGGATGTGGGTGCGCGGCCGGTTGCCCTTGCGGTTGGGGCGCGAGCGGATGTCGTCCTCGTCGGTGTGCTTGCCGTAGCGGCGCATGGTGAACCCCTACGCCCCGAGCATCCCGGTCCACAGCTCGGGGAAGTCCGGCAGGGTCTTCGCCGTGGTCGCCACGTTCTCGATCTGCACGCCCTCGACCGCGAGGCCGATGATCGCGCCGGCGGTGGCCATGCGGTGGTCCTCGTAGGTGTGGAAGACCCCGCCGTGCAGCCGGCGCGGGCGGATGTGCAGACCGTCGGCGGTCTCGGTGACGTCGCCGCCGAGTTCGTTGATCTCCTTGGTCAGCGCGGCCAGCCGGTCCGTCTCGTGCAGCCGGAGGTGGGCCACGCCCCGCAGGGTCGACGGGGAGTCCGCGAGTGCCGCCACGGCCGCGATGCCGGGCGTCAGCTCGCCGACCTCGCCGAGGTCCACGTCGACGCCGTGGACCGACCCGGAGCCGGTGAACACGAGCCCGAACTCGGTCAGCTCGCAGGAGCCGCCCATCTCGGTGAAGATCTCCCGCAGCCGGTCACCGGGCTGGGTGGTACGGGCCGGCCAGTCCGGAACGACGACCTTGCCGCCGGTCACCAGCGCCGCGGCCAGGAACGGCTGGGCGTTGGACAGGTCCGGCTCGACGGTCAGGTCCCGGCCCAGCAGGGCACCCGGCGTGACCCGCCAGACGTTCGGTTCGCCGCCCGACTCGGGGGTGTCGACCTGGGCGCCCACCGCGCGGAGCATGTCGACGGTCATCCGGATGTGCGGCAGGGACGGCAGCGTCGCGCCGGTGTGGCGGACCTCGACGCCCTGGTTGAAGCGCGGCGCGGACAGCAGCAGGGCGCTGACGAACTGGGAGGACGAGGACGCGTCGACCTCCACGGTGCCGCCGTCCAGGGCGCCGCCGCCGTGCACGGTCATCGGCAGCGCGCCGCGCTCCTCGTCGTCGATCCGGGCGCCCAGGTGACGCAGCGCGTCGATGACGCCGTTCAGGGGACGCTCGTAGGAACGCGGGTCGCCGTCGAAGCGGACGGGGCCGTCGGCCAGCGCGGCGACCGGGGGCAGGAACCGCATCACCGTGCCGGCGTTGCCGACGTCGACGGTGGCCGGGCCGCGCAGGCCCGTGGGGAGCACCCGCCAGGCCTCGCCGGTGCCGTCCGGGCCCACGCCTTCCTCGATCTCGACGCCCATGGCGCGCAGCGCACCCGCCATCAGCAGCGTGTCGCGGGACCGCAGCGGGCGGCGCAGCCAGCCCGGCTCGGAGGCGAGGGCGGCGAGGACGAGGGCACGGTTGGTGACCGACTTGGACCCGGGCACGTGGACCGTCGCGTCGACGGCTCCGCTCGCGTGCGGGGCGGGCCAGAGGGCGGTGTGCGCGGGGTTTCGGGCCATGGGGACCACTCTATAAGGAGGGGGGCTGTGCAGGCCGCTTGTCGGCTGCGGGTCCGTTCCGGCTGGTCGCGCCCACGCGGCGGAGCCGCATATCGATACATCCTCGCGCCCCCAGAGGGTTGCCGGCAGCCCTCGCTGAAGGGAGCCGTGGGCCCTTACAGCCCCAGGAGCCACCTGCCGCCGCCGATCAGCGAGCACAGCGACACCGCGTGGAACAGGAAGAACCACAGCCCCGCCGGGACGTGCGTCAGCCTCGACAACTGGTCCGCGTCCGAGTCACCCGCGCCGCCGCGTGACCGCTTGGCCTGGAGCTCGAAGGCCGGGCGCACTCCGCCCAGGAGCAGGAACCAGACCACGGCGTACGCGAACGCCGCCTGCACCTGGGGCCCGGTCAGCCAGGACACCAGGACGAACGTGCCGCCCGCGACGAGCACCGACACCGCCCCGTACGCGTTGCGGATCATCACCAGCATCGCCACCAGCAGCGCCGTGGCCAGCCACAACAGCAGCGTGATGCGGCCGGCGCCGAGCAGCGCGGCACCGCCCAGGCCCAGCAGCGGGGGAGCGGTGTAGCCGGCGGCGGCCGTGAGAATCATGCCGATACCGTGCGGTTTTCCGCGGCTGACGGTCAGGCCGCTGGTGTCCGAGTGCAGACGTATCCCCGTCAGTGTGCGGCCGGTGAGCAGCGCCACCAGACCGTGCCCGCCCTCGTGGGCGATCGTGACGGCGTTCCGGGACAGCCGCCACAGCCCCTGCGGTACGACGACGGCGGCCGCGGCGACCAGGGTGGCGACGACCACCCACACATCCGGGTCGGGCTGGGTGCCGGAGACCTCGTCCCAGAGGGAGGCGAGTGAGGCGGACGCGGTACTGACCATGCTTTCCATCTGTTTCCGATTGCTCCCTCTGCCTGGGCGTACGGAGTCTGGCAGTGTTGCACGTATGTGCGGACGGTATGCAGCGAGTCGCAGGCCCGAGGATCTCGCGGGAATCTTCGAGATCGAGAAGTGGGAGCCGGAGGAGACCCTGGAGCCCGACTTCAACGTGGCGCCGACCAAGGAGGTCTACGCCGTACTCGAACGTGCCCTGAGGGACGCGGCGGACCCGCGCCCGGTCCGGCAGCTGCGGAAGCTGAAGTGGGGCCTGGTGCCCTCCTGGTCCAAGACGCCCGAGGGCGCCGCCCGGATGATCAACGCCCGCGCGGAGACCGTCCACGAGAAGCCGTCCTACCGCCGCGCCTTCTCCACCCGGCGCTGCGTCCTGCCCGCCGACGGCTACTACGAGTGGGTCACCGGCAAGCAGGAGCGGGAACTGGAGGCCGAAGGGAAGAAGAAGCGGCCCCGCAAGCAGCCCTACTTCGTGACCCCGGCCGACGGTTCGGTGTTCGCCATGGCCGGGCTGTACGAGTTCTGGCGGGACAGGACGCTGCCGGACGACCATCCACAGGCCTGGTGGGCGACGTGCTCCGTCATCACCACCGAGGCGGAGAGCAGCCCGCTCGCCGTGGCCCCGGCGGACGGCCCGCGCACCCTCGCCGAGATCCACCCGCGGATGCCGCTGATGCTCACGCCGGACCGCTGGGACGCCTGGCTGGACCCCGCCCGCACGGACGCCGCCGAACTGCGCGAACTGCTCGCCCCGCCGCCCCCCGGTCTGATGCGCGCCTACCCGGTCGCCACGGCCGTCAGCAGCGTCCGCAACAACGGACCGGAACTGCTGACCGAGCTGGCCGCGCCGGAAGAGGGCACACTCTTCTGACATGACCTCCGACACGACCGAGACCGTCGAGACGGACGTCGGCCCCGCCCGCGTCACCTGGCACCACGCACGTGACCGCGCCCGCCTCGTCCTCGCGGTGGGCCACGGCGCCGGCGGCGGCATCGAGGCCCGGGACCTGAAGGCGCTCGCCGCCGAACTGCCCGCGCACGGCGTGACCGTCGCCCTGGTCGAACAGCCCTGGCGGGTGGCCGGCAAGAAGGTGGCCCCCGCGCCGAAGACCCTCGACACCGGCTGGCGCGGCATCTGGCCCGCGCTGGCGAAGCCGGGCCCGCCGGTGGTCTCGGGCGGGCGCAGCGCCGGCGCCCGCGTCGCCTGCCGCACCGCCGTGGAGCTCGGCGCCCACGCCGTACTCGCCCTGAGCTTCCCCCTGCATCCGCCGGGCAGGCCCGAGAAGTCCCGCGCCGGCGAACTGCTCGGCGCGGGGGTGCCCACACTCGTCGTCCAGGGCGGCAACGACCCGTTCGGCAGGCCCGCGGAGTTCCCGGAGGGGACGTACGAACTGGTCGAGGTCCCCCGCGGTGACCACGGCTTCGCCGTCCCCAAGCGGGCGGACCTCACACAGGAGGAGGCCGTGGCGATGGTCACGGACGCGGTCGTGCGGTGGACCGGCACGCTCGGCTGAGGCGCCGGGAATGCCCGGGCGGCCTCCGCTGTTGGGAGGGACGTATGTGCCGGTCAACGGCACCGCCGTCGTAGGAGAGGAAGTCCGCCGCATGGGTTCCACGTTCTGCCCGAGCCGCAGCGCCCGCGCCGACCTGGACTGGACGGTGCTGCACGCGGCCAGGACCGCCCCCATTCGGGCGGCGGGCGGACCGGATCGTCGTCTATCCTCCGATTCGGGTGAGGCCGCCTTCGGTCTCACGACAACTCTGGAGGAGGTGGGTCCGGTTCCCGGTACCGACGCAGGGACCGAACACGGCCAGGCGGAGCAGCCCGAGGGCCAGGGCAGCGGTACGGGCGCGGAGTCGACCGCGGAGCGCAGCGCGCGCTTCGAGCGGGACGCGCTCGAGTTCCTCGACCAGATGTACTCGGCCGCCCTGCGCATGACGCGCAACCCGGCCGACGCGGAGGACCTGGTGCAGGAGACGTACGCCAAGGCGTACGCGTCCTTCCACCAGTTCCGCGAAGGCACCAACCTCAAGGCGTGGCTGTACCGGATCCTCACCAACACCTTCATCAACTCGTACCGCAAGAAGCAGCGTGAACCCCAGCGCAGCGCGGCCGAGGAGATCGAGGACTGGCAGCTCGCACGCGCCGAGTCGCACATGTCCACAGGTCTGCGCTCCGCGGAGTCGCAGGCGCTGGACCACCTGCCCGACTCGGACGTCAAGGAAGCACTCCAGGCGATCCCCGAGGAGTTCCGCATCGCGGTGTACCTCGCCGATGTGGAGGGCTTTGCCTACAAGGAGATCGCGGACATCATGGGGACACCCATCGGTACGGTGATGTCCCGGCTGCACCGTGGCCGCCGTCAGCTGCGCGGCATGCTGGAGGACTACGCGCGCGAGCGCGGACTGGTCCCGGCCGGCGCCGGGGAGTCGAACGAAGCGAAAGGCTCGGGGTCATGAGCTGCGGAGAGCCGCACGAGACGGATTGCAGCGAAATCCTCGATCATCTCTACGAGTTCCTCGACCGTGAGATGCCGGATTCCGACTGCGTGAAGTTCGAGCACCACTTCGAGGAATGCTCGCCGTGCCTGGAGAAGTACGGGCTCGAGCAGGCGGTGAAGAAGCTGGTCAAGCGCTGCTGCGGGCAGGACGACGTGCCGGGCGACCTGCGCTCCAAGGTCATGGGCCGGCTCGACCTGATCCGCTCCGGTCAGACCGTCCCCGACCAGGACATCACGGCCTCGCCGGCCGCACCGCAGGAGTCCTGACACCCCGCGGTTCCCCGGCCCCTGTGTCACTCGAACGTGCTAATCCGCGGGTTATCGGCCCGTGGAGGCACACCCCGCCGCCCTAGGCTCCAGTGCCTGGCGAGTGCCAGGTCGAGTGCCGGCGGGCACGGTCGGGGGAGGGTTCATGGAGGCGTTACCGGCGCGGGCCCGCGCGTATGTCGTCTGTGTCACCGTGCTGGGCCTGCTCTGTCCGTTGTCCCTTGTCCCCTTCGTCCCGGTGTCCCCGCCGGGCGGTGTCCGCTTCTCCTGGTGGGCGGTCGCCCTGCTCGCCGCGGTGTATGCGGGCTGTGAGCGCCTCGTCCGGTCGCGTCCGGCCGCCGCCCCGCACCCGGGCGGAACCTTCCACCCCGTCCTGCTCGCCGGGGCCTTCCTGCTGCCACCGTCCGCCGCGGTGCTGGTCGCGCTCCCCGGGGCGCTGCTGCTCCCCGTGGAACAACGCCCGTACCTGGCGCGCAGGCTCTGGCGGGCCGGCCGGCTGGTGCTCGCCGTGTGGGCCGCGAGCCGGGTCCATCTGGCGGTCGGCGGCCGGGACGCGGTGGCGGACTGCGACGTCCCGGGCGCGCTCGGCACGGCCGGGGCCGCGGTGCTGGTGTTCTGCCTGGTGCTCACCCTGCTGGACGGCGGCATTCCGGCGTCGGCGCCCGGCGTGCTCCCGCGCGGGAGGCGGATCTCGGCGCCGGCCGCCTGGTGGCGGCTGTTTCTCGGGTCGCTGGCACCGATCACCGTGCACGGTCTCGCCGGACTCATGATGGCGCTGCTGTGGCGCAGCCCCTACGGTCCCGTGGCGGCGCTGCTCGTGCTGCTGCCGATGGGCGTCTCCTGGTGGGCGTTCGCCCAGTACCACCGGGAGCGGGCCGCCCATCAGGCGACGATCCGCGCCCTCGTCCAGGCCGTCGACATCAAGGACGGCTACACGCGCGGGCACAGCGAACGCGTCGGACGGGCGTCCATGATGATCGCGCGGGAACTCGGCATGGACGACGAGCGCGTCGAGGTGCTCCGCTTCGCGGGCATCCTGCACGACGTCGGCAAGCTCGGCGTGCCCACCCGGCTGCTCACCAAGAACGGCCCGCTGACCCCCGAGGAGCGCCGGGTGATCGAACTGCACCCCGAGTACGGGCACGAGATGGTGCGGGGGATCTCCTTCCTCGGCGAGGCCCGCGCGGCGGTGCTGCACCACCACGAACGGCTGGACGGCACCGGCTACCCCTACGGCCTGGCGGGCGGTCGGATTCCCGAGTCCGCACGGGTGGTCGCCGTCGCCGACGCCTTCGACGCGATGACCTCCACCCGCTCCTACAGCAGGGCGCGGCCCGTGTCCGTGGCGCTGGAGGAACTCCGGCGGTGCGCGGGCACCCACTTCGACCCGCGGATGGTGGCCGCGCTGGTACGGGCGATCGGCCGGGCCGGCTGGCATCCGGCGGTGACCGCCGACGACCCCCGGCCGGCCACCGGCGACGTACGGTCCACCGCCGTGCCCGGACCCGCCGCACCGGTCGCCGGCCGGCCCGGGGCGCGCCGATGAGGCCCCGGCTCCATACCGTCGTACACCTGTGCGCCGCCGTCCTCGCCGCCGGTTCCCTCGGTGCCACCCTCTACAACGGCATCGAGGAACGCGGTGCCGCCCTCGCCTTCGGAGTGCTCATCGCCGTCGGCGAGCTCACCCGGCGCAACAGGACACGCATCAGGGAGGCCGCGCCGCTCGCCGCCGCGGGTTCACTGGCGTACGCGCTGCTCGGTGAGACCGCGGGGCGGCCCACCCACCACGGCGCCGCCCAGGTCGTCACCGTGGTGCTCGCCGCGTCCCTGCTCGGCAGCGTGCCGCACGTCGGGCGTGGTGGAGGCCCCGCCCTCGACCCGTCGGCCCGCAGGGTGCTGAGCGTCGGGTTCGCCGCCGTGTGCTTCCAGCCGCTGTACAACCGGGGCGCCTTCGACGGCTGGGGAGGCCCCGCCCACGCGCTGCTCCTGCTCGCCCTGTTGTCCCTCACCGCGCTGTGTGACGCCGTGCTCACCGCCGCGCTGGCCCACTCCCGCACCGGATGGCCCTTCCTGCCGGCGCTGCGCGACGAACTGCGGGCCGTGCCCGGTATCGGGACCGCCGTCATCGCCACGGGCGCGGTGATGGCGCTCGGGGTCGCGGTCGTGGGGCTGTGGGCGCTGCCCGTCTTCTCCGTACCCCTGCTGCTCGCCCAGCTTTCCTACCGGCGGTACGCCGCCGTGCGTGCCACCTACCGGCAGACCATCACCTCCCTCGCGCGGGCCACCGAGATCGCCGGATACACCCCGGCGGGGCACGCCCGCCGGGTCGCCGCGCTCAGCCGGGCGGTGGGCCGGGACCTGGGGCTGACCGAACCCGAACTGACCGTGCTGGAGTACGCCGCCCTGATGCACGACATCGGTCAGCTCAGCCTCGTCGACCCGGTCCCCGACGGCGCCACCGCCGTCCTGCCGGTCACCGAACAGCGGCGGATCGCGCTGCTCGGCGGTGCCGTGGTGCGCCAGACCGGGGTGGACCCGCGCGTGGCTGCGATCGTCGAACGCCAGGCCGACCCGCACCAGGAGCAGCCGCTCGCCGCACGTATTGTCCGGGTGGCCAACGCGTACGAGGAGAAGTCCAGGGAAGGAGGGCCCGGCGGGCCGCTGACCGCGCTGGAGGAACTGCGCCTGGGAACCGCCGGGGAGTACGCGCCGGAGGTGGTCGAAGCACTGGTCCGGGTGTTGTCACGGAACACGGAGGGGACACGTGAGCACGGAGGCCGAGCGTGGCGAGGGCCGCGAACGGGACTGTCTGACCCCGGCCGAGGCTGGGTAACCCATGGGTAATGAGCGTCCTCATGGCCGTACGTGGTTGGATGCGAAGGAGAGGGTGTCCGGGGGCGCGGACAGGTACAGCCAGCCCACCGACGGAACTGGCAGGCGGGAATCGTGAGGATCTTCGGCAAGGGACGGCACCGGCCCTCCGCCTCCTGGCGGCAGGCCACGGACCGTGCGTTCACGCTCATCGGCGACGGCCGGTACGAGGACGCGGGCGCGCTGCTGACCCGTGCCGCCGATCTGGAGCCCTGGTTGTCGGAGTCCTGGTTCAACCTCGCGCTGCTGCACAAGTTCCGGCACGACTGGGAGCAGGCGCGGGCGGCGGGTCTGCGGGCCGTGGCGCTGCTCGACCGCGACACCGGGGCTCCCGACTGGTGGAACGTGGGCATCGCCGCCACCGCCCTGCAGGACTGGCCGCTGGCCCGGCGGGCCTGGCAGGCCTACGGACTCAAGGTGCCCGGACCGGCCACCGACTCCGGCGAGCCCCTCGGCATGAACCTGGGCAGCGCGGCCGTACGGCTGTCCCCGGAGGGGGAGGCGGAGGTCGTGTGGGGGCGGCGCCTCGACCCCGCCCGGATCGAGGTGCTGTCCATTCCGCTGCCGTCCTCCGGGCGCCGCTGGGGCGAGGTCGTCCTGCACGACGGCGTGCCGCACGGGGAGCGGAGCACCGCCGCCGGGCACACCTACCCGGTGTTCGACGAGATCGAGTTGTGGGCGCCCTCGCCGGTGCCGACCTGGGTGGTGCTGCTGGAGGCCGCGACCGAGGCCGACCGGGACGCGCTGGAGCAGCTGGCCTCCGACGCCGGGTTCGCTGCCGAGGACTGGTCGTCCTCCGTACGGCTGCTGTGCCGGATGTGCTCGGAGTCCCGGATGCCGTCCGACGAGGGGGAGGGTGAGCACCTGGACCCGCACGATCACAGCGAGCCGGGGCATCCCGGGCCGCTCGGGCACCGTACGGACGGGCAGTTGTGGGTGCCGGAGCGGGAGTGCGGCGTCGCGGCGCCGGCTTCCCTGGTCCGGGGGTTGCTGGACGGGTGGGTCGCGGACAGTCCGGACTCGCGGGACTGGCGGGACCTTGAAGAGGTCTGTTAGGGGCGTTGTCGAGCGCGGGTCCGTCATGGCCGGTCGCGCCCACGCGACGGAGCCGCGCACAGGCACGGTCCCGCGCTCCTCAGGGGGCGCTTCCCCGTACCCTGTATCAGCATCACACCCTTGTTTTTCCAGGAAGGCACACGTCGGTCATGGCTCAGCAGGACACCGATCAGCAGCACGCGGGCGTGCTCCCCGTCGACGACGAGGGGTACGTCATCGACACGGAGGACTGCGAGGAGCGCGAGACGGCGTGGCGGGAGCGCGGCGCCTCGCGTCCGATCACCGTGGTCGGCAACCCGGTGCTGCACCAGGAGTGCAAGGACGTGACGGACTTCGGTGACGAGCTCCAGCAGCTGGTCGCCGACATGTTCGCCAGTCAGCGCACCGCCGAGGGCGTGGGCCTGGCCGCCAACCAGATCGGTGTGGACAGGAAGGTCTTCGTCTACGACTGCCCGGACGACGAGGGGGTGCGGCACGTCGGTGTGCTCTGCAACCCCAAGCCGGTCGAACTGCCCGCCGAGAGGCGCCGGCTGGACGACAGCAACGAGGGCTGCCTGTCGGTGCCCACGGCGTACATGCCGCTGGCCCGCCCCGACTACGCCGAAGTGACCGGCCAGGACGAGAAGGGCAACCCGGTCCGGGTACGCGGCACCGGCTACTTCGCCCGGTGTCTGCAGCACGAGACCGACCACCTCTACGGCTACCTCTACATCGACCGGCTGTCCAAGCGTGAACGCAAGGACGCGCTGCGGCAGATGGCCGAGAACGAGCCGCGTTACCCCGTGGTGGCCAACGACTGACCGGCCTCCGGAGCCCTTCCGTCTCCCCGTCGACGGCGCCCGATCGAGCACTTTCTCGATCGGGCGCCGTTCGTCTGTGCGGCCTCCGTAGGAGCGAAAGAAGCAAATCCGTTCCCAGAACGGTCAGTTGTGGTGCTGAATGGAGGTGCGGGGACACGCACGGCGTGCGCCCGGCTCGGGGCGGGGGCGCGCCAACCGGCGGCAGAGAGGGGATTGTTCGTGCATGCTTTGTCACACGGCACCACATCGACACCGACCACCATCGCGGTTCCACCGGCGCTGTCTCTTCCGGTGATCGAGGCGGCGTTTCCCCGGCAACTCCACCCGTATTGGCCTCGGCTTCAGAAGGCGACCAGGGCGTGGCTGCTCGAAAAGCGGCTCATGCCGGCGGACAAGGTGGAGGAATATGCCGATGGCCTGTGCTACACCGACCTCATGGCGGGCTACTACATAGGCGCCCCCGACGACGTCCTGCAGGCGATAGCGGACTACAGCGCGTGGTTCTTCGTCTGGGACGACCGGCACGACCGGGACATCGTGCACGGCCGCCCCGCCGCCTGGCGGCGGCTGAAGGACCGGCTGCACCGGGCCCTCGACAGCCCCGGTGACCACCTGGGTCACGAGGATCCTGTGGTGGCGGGGCTCGCGGACAGCGTGGAGCGGCTGTACGCGTTCCTGCCGGGCGGCTGGAACGCCCGGTTCGCCCGGCACTTCCACGAGGTGATCGAGGCGTACGACCGGGAATTCCACAACCGCACGGAGGGGATCGTCCCCACCGTCGAGGAATACCTGGAACTGCGTCGGCTCACCTTCGCGCACTGGATCTGGACCGATCTCCTGGAGCCGAGTGCGGGCAGTGAACTACCGGACGAGGTGCGAAAGAACCCCGCCTATCGGAAGGCGGCACTGCTCAGTCAGGAATTCGCCGCCTGGTACAACGACCTGTGTTCACTTCCGAAGGAAATAGCGGGCAGTGAGGTGCACAATCTCGGCATCAGTCTCATCACCCACGAGGAACTCACACTCGAAGAAGCAATCGCGGACATAAGGCGTCGCGTCGAGGAATGCATCAGCGAATTCCAGGACGCCGAAAGGGACGCCTTGCGCTGTGCGGACGCCCTCGACGACGGCACGGTGGGAGGAAAGGAAACGAGTGCCGCCGTACGCGCCTGCGTCGGCAACATGCGGAACTGGTTCAGCTCCGTCTACTGGTTCCACCACGAGTCCGGCCGGTACCGGGTCGACAGCTGGGACGACCGGTCCACACCCCCGTACGTCAACAACGAAACGGCAGGTGAGTCATGACCCTCGAATCCGTGGACCCCCGAACGGCGGAGGCGACCGGACTGCGCGAGCCCCCCGTGGCCGGCGGGGGAGTCCCCGTCCTCGGCCACGGCTGGAAACTGGCGCGCGATCCGTTGTCCTTCATGTCCCGGCTGCGTGACCACGGCGACGTCGTGCGCCTCAAACTCGGACCGAAGACGGTGTACGCCGTCACCACCCCCGCCCTCACCGGGGCGGTGGCGCTGAGCCCCGACTACATCATCGCCGGACCGCTGTGGGAGTCCCTGGAGGGCCTGCTCGGCAAGGAGGGCGTCGCCACCGCCAACGGCCCGCTGCACCGGCGTCAGCGCCGCACCATCCAGCCCGCGTTCAAGCTCGACGCGATCCCCGCGTACGGGCCGATCATGGCGGAGGAGGCGTACGCGCTCGTGGAGCGCTGGCGCTCCGGAGAGGTGCTGGACGTCACGGCGGAGTCGTTCCGCGTGGCCGTCCGGGTGACCGCCCGCTGCCTGATGCGCGGCAGCTCCATGGACGCCGGGGCGGAGCGCATCTGCGCCGACCTCGCCACGCTGTTCAGCGGCATGTACCAGCGCATGGTGGTACCGCTCGGACCGCTTTACAAGGTTCCATTTCCGGCCAATCGGGAATTCAACCGCGCGCTGGCCGATCTGCATGTCCTGGTCGACGAGATCGTCGCCGACCGGCGGGCGAGTGGTCAAAAGCCGAACGATTTGCTGACGTCTTTGCTGGAGGCGAAGGACGAGAATGGTGAGCCCATAGGGGAACAGGAGATCCACGACCAGGTCATCGCCATACTCACTCCCGGCAGTGAAACCGTCGGAGCCACGATCATGTCGCTCCTCCTGGTTCTCACCGAGCACCCGGAACTCGGCGACAAGATCCGCGACGAGGTGAAAGCCGTCGTGGGCGACCGCCCGGTCGCATTCGAGGACGTCCGAAAGCTGACGTACACCGCGAATGTCGTCGTCGAGACCCTGCGGCTGTATCCGGCCGTATGGATATTGACCCGCCGCGCGGTGGCCGACACGGAACTCGGCGGATACCGCATTCCCCGGGGGGCGGACGTCATCTACAGTCCGTACGCGATCCAGCGCGACCGGCGGTCGTACGAGCGGCACGAGGAGTTCGACCCCGACCGTTGGCTCCCGGAGCGGGCGGGGGACGTGCCCAAGTACGCGATGAGTCCGTTCAGCGTGGGCAACCGCAAGTGCCCCAGCGACCACTTCTCGATGGCCGAACTCACGCTCACCACCGCGGTGGTCGCCTCCGCCTACCGCTTCGACCACGTGCCCGGCTCCGACGCCCGGCCCCGGATCGGCATCACGCTCCGGCCGCGAGGCCTGATGCTGCGGGCGGTGCCCCGCTGACCGGCCGCGCGGCGGGGGGGGGGTGGGGCGCGCGGGGGCCCGGACCAGCG